>VAXX01000118.1 GCA_005885115.1 Actinomycetota bacterium
GGCTGGGTGGTGGCGTGGCGGCTGGTCACGTTGCGGGGTCTCCCTTGGCGGTGGCGTCAGTCGAGGACCAGATGAGCTTCCGCAGCGCGTGGTTCAGCCTCGGGTCACCGCCGGTTGCCGTCGAGGTGCCGTGTCCGAAGCGCTCCCGAACGCCTCAGAAATCCGGGCAGCCGGGTCGATGGGGCGGTCATCACGACAGGAGACCGATCGAGGAGTTGCCATGGACCACACCACGTTCACACCGGTGCTGGACGTCGTCGCCGAGCTGACCGAACGCTGCGACCGGTGCGGTGCCGCCGCCAAGCTGTCCGCCATCATGGACGAGGGCGGGCTTGCCTTCTGCGGGCACCACGCCAACCGGTACGCCGACGGGATCGCCCGGGCGGCGGCACGCATCCAGGTGCTGCCGGACTTCCGCTGGGCCGGGATGGCCGCCGCGTCCACTGTGGACACTCCGGCGCCGCGGGCGCCGCGGGCGTACCGCAACAGCCGCTGACCTGTCCCGAGGCCGTACTAACCGATTTTGCTGATCTAGGCGTTCTGCACCGTTTACCGTTATCTGGGTGCGGATGCGATTCTCGCTCAGCAGCGCGGGTCCGGACGGTCTTGCCGCCCGGCGGCTCGCTCCCGCCCTGCTGATCCCCGCGCTCAGCGCCGCGGCCGGCACCGTGGCCGGACAGCTCGGTCTGGCGCCCGCCGTCACGATCGTCACCGTCAACGCGGTCCTGGCCACCCTCGTCCTGATCGTCCTGTTCGGCGCGACGGTCGGCGCGCTGGCCCGGCGGGAGGGGCCCCGCGCGGACGCGCTGGCCGCCGCGCGGGCCGAGCGGGACCGGGCCGCCGCGGTGCTGCGGGCGATGGACGCCGGGGTGCTGGTGTGCGACCCGCAGGAGCGGGTGATCGAGGCAAACCCGCGGTGGTACGAACTGGTCGGGCGCCCCGCGCCCGCGGTGCTCGGGCAGGTTCCCCCGTACCCGTGGGAGGTCCCCGACTGGCCCGGCGAGTACCTGCTGCAGCCCGACGGCACCCGGGTACCGGTCCTGGCGACCCGGGCCGTCGTCCCCGGGTACGGGACGGTCGGCACGTACCTCGACTTCACCGACCGCAGGAAGGCGGAGGACACCCTCGCCGAGCACGCCGCCGTGCTGGAGCGCGGCAACGCCGAGCTGCGCGAGGCCAACCGGCGACTGGAGGGCGCGGCGACCTTCAAGAACGACCTGATGTCCCTGGTGTCGCACGAGATGTCGCAGCCGCTGAGCTCCTCGGCCAGCCTCGCCGAGCTGCTCGCCGACAGTTGGGATCAGCTACCCGAGGAGACCCGGCTGGACCTCACCGTCAAGATCCACCGGAACACCCGGCGGCTGGTCGGCATGGTCAACGACATGCTGCTGCTGTTCCACCTGGACAGCGGTACGGTCACCGCCCGGCGGACACCGGTACCGGTGTCCGAGGTGGTCGACACGGTGGCGGCGAGCCTGCCGACCGGGGTGGAGATCACCCGGCAGCTCTCCCCCGCCGCCGACGCCCTGGTCGACCGCAACCATCTGGAACAGATCCTGACCAACCTGCTGACCAACGCGGTCACGTACGGGGAACCGCCCATCGAGGTGGTGGCCCGGCTGGACGGGAAGACCGTACTGATCATGGTGACCGATCACGGTTCCGGGATCCCCGACGAGATCCGCCAGTACCTGTTCGACCGGGCGGTCCGCCCCAAGGCCACCGGTACCGGTTCGGGGAAGGGGCGCGGGCTCGGGCTGTTCATCGCCCGGCACCTGGCCGAGGTCAACGGCGGCGCCATCTGGTACGAGGCGGGCAAGCCGCACGGCGCCCGGCTGGTGGTCCGCCTCGACGCCCCCTGAAACGTCCCCTGACGCGCTCGGGGCCCCGGCGGATGCCAGGGCCCCGAGCCATCACAGCGTGCGTCTCAGATCGCGTGTACCGGTCCCACCTCAGCAGCGCCATCGCGTCGGCCTCCAGCTCCGCGGTCAGTTGGCAGCGGTCCGGCGCCACCTTGTTCAGGGTGATCGCCTCGGACAGCATCGGACCGCCCGTGCTGCGCCAGGCCACCCGCTGGTCCGGACGGCAGTCGATGAGCTGCGCGTCGAACTCCCGCTGCTGGCCGCCGAGATCCATGACCCAGTGCGTCTCGGTGTCCGAGAGCTGGATGACCTGCTGCACCCCGGTCATGAACTGGGGGTAGCTCTCAAAGTGCGTGAGCTGGTCGTAGGCGGCCCGGACGGGGACACCCACCTCGATCGTCTCGCGGAACCTGCCCATACGTGCCTCCCTGCCTGTGCACGACGAAGGCACGGCTGGCGAGGGTACCGCCGGCGGGGACCGGCAGGACCGAGGTTAGCAGCAGGCGGCCGTGTCGCACAGCCGTTCGGCAATTCTCCAGCAGGCCGGCGATCATGGCGACGCCGACGACGAGCAGGCCCTCCCAGGCGGCCGCGGAGGAGGTGACGGCCGGGCCGCCGCTCGGGATGAGGTACTGGACGACCCAGGTCCACCAGTTCTCGGGGAGCAGCCCGTGCCGGACCGGCGGGCGGCCGAACAGCAGGCCGATGGTCAGCGGGGAGCCGGGGTTGACGTCGACCGTACAGGCGTCGAACAGCTCGTGCGCGATCGGCAGCCCATGCGCCAGGAGGGCGCCGACGAACCGGTCAGCGGGGCGTCCCACCGGAGACCCAGTCCACGACGCCCTGCACGGCGCGCACGTACCGCCACCGGCCGAGTTGGCTGGCGTCGGCGGTGTCACTGGCGGCGACCAGCGGTACGCCGGCGGCGGCCAGGGCCCGGGCCAGCCGCAGTGACGGGGTACGCCACGCCTCGCTGACCTCGACCACGACCCGGGCGGTACGGCAGGCGTCGACGAGCCGACGGATCCCGTGCTCGTCCAGCTCCGCCTCGTCGATTCCGAGCGCGGCCAGTACGCCCAGCGGCCGGGCCAACTGCGTCGGCGCGTACCGGCTGCTGCGCTCCACCGCGTTGACGGTGGCCTCGACGACCAGCTCGGTGACCTCGCTGGCGCGCAGCTCACCGGCGCGGATCAGCGCGCGTACCCGCTCGGGCGGGGTCAGGCCGGCCGGCAGGGGGACGCCGGCCAGGGAGATCGAGATGGCTTCCAGCTCACCGAGGTCGGCCGGGAAGGCCACCCAGCCGTCCGGCCGGACGATCTCCACCTCGACCGCGACGCGCAGGGCCAGGTCGGTACGCTTCTGGGCCCGGCGTACCGCGTCGAAGTAGGCGCGCAGCCAGGTGGTCTCCGGTCCGGCGAGGTCGGCGAAGGTGACCTGGGTCAGCCCGGCGTCCTCAGCCGCGGTGACCAGTGCGCCAACGCTGAGCCGGCCCTTGGCGAACCCGGTGTGCACGTGCCCGTCGATGCTGAGGTCCAGGCGCGGCGCTGGCCCCGCCAGTGCCGCCTCGTTGTGCTGCGCTTCCACCCGGTTCTCCCCTCAAACTCCGACGTCGCTAACGGTCGGACGGGAAAGATGCCCTGGTGAGAGCCGTTAAGTTGCGATCGTGGTGCGCCCCATCTCAGGGCCGGCGGTACCGGTAGCCGAAGCCCCGTACCGACTCGATCGGGGACGAATCGGGATCGGTCCAGCCCAGCTTGCGGCGCAGCCGCAGGACGGCGAACTTGACCCGCTCCTGTCCGATCCCGGTCGGGTCGTCCCACGCCTGGCTGAGGAGCTGGTTGGCGGACAGGACCGCGCCAGCGTGCCGTACCAGCGCGTTGAGCAGCCGGAACTCGGTCGGAGTCAGGCGTACCTCCTGGCTGTTGACGAACACCCGGCGCTGGGTGGGGTCCAGGTGGAGCACTCCGTCGTCGTACACCTGATTGGTCCAGGAGGTCGCGTCGGTCGACCGCCGCAGCAGCGCCTCGACCCTGGCCAGCAGCTCAGCGTTGGCGAAGGGTTTGGTCAGGTAGTCGTCCGCGCCGCTGCGCAGCCCGCGGACCTTGTCGGTCTCCTTGCCGTGCGCGGTGAGGACGAGCACCGGGACGTCGCTGATGTCGCGCAGCCGCTCCAGCACCGACCAGCCGTCCATCTCGGGCAGCCCGACGTCGAGTACCACCAGGTCAGGGTGGGCGGCGTAGGCCTCCCGCAGTCCGGCGCGGCCGTCCCCGGCGTGGACCACGTCGTAGCCCGCGCTGCCGAACAGCAGGCGCAGCGCGGTGGTGATGTCCGGATCGTCCTCGACCACGAGCAACCGGCTCACGTGCTCGCCCCCCGTTTCGCTTATATCCGGGTTTGCGCGTTTGATGCATATACTAGTCCCGGCGGGCGGCCCGCCGCTGCATAGTCACCACCAGCCGCGGGAGGTTCGGTTGGCCGACCGCGCCACGCCGCTGCGGGCCGAGTTGATCTCGGTGGTCTCGCACGAACTGCGCACCCCGCTGACCTCGATCGCCAGCCTGATCGAGATGATCGAGGACGGCCGGCTGGCCGGCCCGGACCGGGACGGCGCGATGGCCAGCATCCGGCGCAACACCGAACGCCTGCTCACCCTGGTCGAGGACCTGAACCTGCTGGCCAACCTGGAGTCGGCCGGGCCGGTCGCAGGTGGCGCGGCCGACCTGCCCGGCCTGGTCCACGGGGCGGCCAGAAGACATCCGATGGTACGGGTGGAGGTGCCGGCCGGACCGCCGGTACCCGGCGATCCGGCCCTGCTCGCCCGCCTGATGTGCCTGGTCATCGGGGCGGTGTCGGGGGTGGCCGCGGACGGCGCGGTGACCGTCACCGGCGCGGTGGAGGCGTCCGGCTGGACGGTCACGGCACGCGGGTACGCCGCGGGCCTGGGCGGCTCGGAACGGCTGCTCACCCC
>VAXX01000119.1 GCA_005885115.1 Actinomycetota bacterium
TGGATCGGTCGGGCCGGGCGGGTTCTACCAGAAGGCCATACCGACGCGCCTGCTCGACACCCGGGACAAGTCCTTCGGTGGTCCGCTGCCCAGCGGGTTCTTCGTCACCGTACCCGTGGACTTCGGCCCGACCGTCAACCAGACGATCCGCGCGCTCGCGGTCAACGTGACCGCGGTCAACCCGACCAGCGCCGGCTTCCTGACCACCTGGAACGGCTTCGACGACCTGCCCTCCACCTCGACGCTGAACTTCACCCCGCACACGGTCGTACCCAACCTGGCGATCATCCCGACCGCTCCGTGCCCGTACCCGGACTGCGCCGGCCTGCCGTCGGTGGCCATCTACAACGGCTCGCCGGGCAACGTGGACGTCGTGGTCGACATCTTCGGCTTCTACGACAACGGTTCGCTGCCCGGTGGGCTGCGGTTCCACCCGTTGACCCCGACCCGGATCACGGACACCCGTAGCGGCCTGGGCGCACCGCACGCCCTCGGCGCCGGCCAGACCGCCACCGTCACCACCCCGGGCACGGTGGCCCACGCCAACACCTACGCGCTGGCCACCAACGTCACGGCGGTCAGTCCGACGGCCACGACGTACCTGACCGTGTGGCCCGCGGGCGTGCCGGGACTCGGCCAGCCGACCGTGAGCAACCTCAACCCCGGCCGCGGCCAGATCGTCCCCAACGCGGTGTTCGCGGGCGTCGGGCCGGCCAAGCAATTCAACATCTTCAATTTCACGGGTACGGTCGACGTGGTCGTCGATGTGGCCGGCACCTTCGATGCCCTGACCATCCCGACGGCGCCGGCCCTGCGCGCATACCCGGCCGCGCTTCCGGTCGGGGCACGACCGTCGTACCTGCACCGCTACTGACCGAACGGGGCTGGGGCGGCGCAACGCCGCCCCAGCCCCGTTCGGGCGGACGATCAGGCGAGGTCGAACCGGTCGAGGTTCATCACCTTGTCCCACGCGGCCACGAAGTCACCGACGAACGTCTCCTTCGCGTCCTCGCAGGCGTACACCTCCGACAGGGCGCGGAGTTGGGAGTTCGAGCCGAAGACGAGATCGACGGCGGTGGCGGTCCACCTGACCTTCCCCGTGGCGCGGTCCCGACCCTCGAACACGTTCTCGGCCGAGGCGGACGCCGTCCACTCCGTACCCAGGTCGAGCAGGTTGACGAAGAAGTCGTTGGTCAGCGTCTCCGGCCGGTCGGTGAAGACCCCGTGCGGGGACCGCCCGGCGTTGGCGTTCAGCGCCCGCAGGCCACCGACCAGTACGGTCAGCTCGGGGGCGGTCAACGTCAACAGGTTCGCGCGGTCCAGCAACCGGACCTCCGCCGGGAGCTTCTCCCCGGCCGGCAGGTAGTTGCGGAACCCGTCGGCGGTCGGTTCGAGCACCGCGAACGACTCCACATCGGTCTGCTCCTGCGTGGCGTCGGTACGGCCCGGTACGAACGGCACCGTGATGTCCTGCCCGGCGTTGCGGGCCGCCTGCTCGACAGCCGCGCATCCGCCCAGGACGATCAGGTCGGCGAGCGAGACCCGGGTACCGCCGGACTGGGCGGCGTTGAAGTCCTGCTGGATCCGCTCCAGGACCGGCAGCACCGTGGCCAGTTCGGCCGGGTCGTTGACGTCCCAGTCCCGCTGCGGCGCCAGGCGGATCCGCGCCCCGTTGGCCCCACCGCGCTTGTCGGTGCCGCGGAAGCTCGCGGCCGACGCCCAGGCGGTACGGACCAGTTGGGCGATGGACAGGTCCGATTCCAGGATCCTGGCCTTGAGGGCGGCGATGTCCGCCTCCCCGATGAGGTCGTGGTCGACGGCCGGTACGGGGTCCTGCCACAGTTGGGCCTCGGGCACCCACGGGCCGAGATAACGCGAGACAGGTCCCATGTCGCGGTGCAGCAACTTGTACCACGCCTTGGCGAACGCCTCCGCGAGCTGCTCCGGGTGTTCCCGGAAGCGCCGCGAGATTGGCTCGTAGATCGGATCCATCCGCAGCGCCAGGTCGGTCGTCGCCATCATCGGGGCGTGCCGTACCGACGGGTCGTGCGCGTCGGGTACCGCATCCGAGCCGGCCCCGTCCTTCGGCTTCCACTGCTTGGCGCCGGCCGGACTTTCGGCCAACTCCCACTCGTACCCGAAAAGTGTTTCAAAAAAGCTGTTGTCCCAGGTGATCGGGGTGGGCGTCCAGGCGCCCTCAAGCCCGCTGGTGATCGTGTCCTTGCCCTTGCCGCTGCCGAAGGTGTTCTTCCAGCCCAGCCCCTGGCTCTCCAGGTCGGCGCCCTCCGGCTCGGGACCGACGTATGCGGCCGCGGCCGCACCGTGGGTCTTGCCGAACGTGTGGCCGCCGGCGATGAGCGCGACCGTCTCCTCGTCGTTCATGGCCATCCGGCCGAACGTCTCGCGGATGTCCCGCGCGGCGGCCAGCGGATCCGGGCGGCCGTTCGGCCCCTCCGGGTTGACGTAGATCAGGCCCATCTGTACGGCGCCGAACGGGCCGGCCAACTGCCGGTCACCGCTGTAGCGCTCGTCCCCCAGCCAGGTGTCCTCCGGCCCCCAGAAGACCTCCTCCGGCTCCCAGATGTCCTCCCGCCCGAAGGCGAACCCGAACGTCTTGAAGCCCATCGACTCCAGGGCGCAGTTGCCGGCGAAGACCAGCAGGTCGGCCCAGGAGACCTTCCGGCCGTACTTCTGCTTGATCGGCCAGAGCAGCCGCCGCGCCTTGTCGAGGTTCGCGTTGTCGGGCCAGCTGTTCAGGGGGGCGAAGCGCTGCGCGCCCTGGCCGCCGCCGCCGCGACCGTCGGCGATCCGGTACGTGCCCGCCGAGTGCCACGACATCCGGATGAACAGGCCTCCGTAGTGCCCGAAGTCGGCCGGCCACCAGTCCTGGGAGGTGGTCATCAGCTCGACGAGGTCGCGCTTCAGCGCCTCGACGTCGAGGCGCTCGAACTCCTTGCGGTAGTCGAAGTCCTCGGCGAGGGGATTGGAGAGGGAGGAATGGTGGTGGAGAACCTGCAGGTCAGACACGTCGATCCTTCTCCTGCTTCCTGCGTTGGCTGCTCGCGGTACCGCCGCAGCCGCGTCACACGCGGAGGAGCCCCACGCAACGCGACCTCGAAGTCGGCGGTCGTCGGCACACCCAGATTCTCGCCGATTTTTTGGAACCAACCAAGTATAGGAGCCGCCTTCATACCGGCGGCGTGCAGGCAGCGCCGTGACAGGAACGTCAGCGCGGTCAAGGGCGGATGGCGTGCCTGGTAGGCCAGCCGGTGGTCGGCGTCGGCGGCCAGGCCGTCGAGGATGTCGTCGAGCTGCGCGAAGGCCTGCCACTGTGCGATACCGCAGGCGGTGGCCAGCTGGGCGGTGACGAGGTCTTCCAGGTCGGGTACCCGTTTGGCTTTCCAGATCTTGTCGGCGAGGCTGACCAGGTGGTCGTCGACGGTGGTGTCCGGGGCGGTCCAGCAGGCGTGGGTGCGGGCGAAGCGGGCCAGCCGGGCGGGTACGCCGCGGGCGATGAGTAGCCGGTAGCCGGCGGGTTCGTGCTGGTGTCCCGGACCGGTCAACTCGTCCGGATGGTCGATCTTGCCGATGTCGTGGGTGGCCGCCCCGTACAGCACCGCGTCGCCGTCGAAGGCGAGGGCGGGGAAGCAGACCGTCATCTGGTCGGTCAGCTGCCAGGCGACGTCGTGTACCGCGCGTAGGTGCGCGGCGAGCCGGGCTGGTGCCCGTAGTGACACCAGCAGGTCCCTGACGTCGGCGGGCAGGGGCCGCAGGGTCGACTCATCGGGATCCAGTGCGCGAGCAAGGTCCAGTGCGGCCACCGACCAACCGTAGCCACGACAACCGCAGCCGGACACGCTCGCCGCGCACCCTGGCGACTGCCGACCTCGGGGTGGGCGATCAGTACAGCTGGCACTCCCAGGGCTCGAGGTCCGGCTCACCGGGCGGGAGCTCGCCGGTGCAGTACCGGTACAGCCAGATCGCGGCGCGCCGCTCGGCGTACTTCTCGTTGGTCGGCTTGCCCTGGTCGTCGAGTTCGAGGACGTTGGCGAAGATCGCGAAGCAGGTCTCCATCTGCGACGGCGAATCCTTCAACTCGTCCCAGTAGTTGATCCCCTTCAGCATCGGATGACCCACCGAGCCGCGGGCGACCCAGCCGGCGAACCGACGGATCGCTCCGGACGCACCAGGACCGAGTCGGGAAACCACACATGGAACGTACCCGCTGAACCACTGGCGTCGCGGGGTCGGCCTCCGGGTCACGTAGGTGCCGATCTCGGGTA
>VAXX01000120.1 GCA_005885115.1 Actinomycetota bacterium
CCTCCCGGTCGGCCTGGGTCGGGATCGGCGTGTCGGGGTCGAACCCGGCGACCGAGACCCCGTACTGCTCAGCGAGCCGGTTGCCGCGCAGCGTCGGCTCGCCGGCCGGCCCTTCGGCGACCGCGCCGTCGCGCTCCTCGGCGAACCCGGCCAGTTGCAGCGCCATCTCCTTGAGCGTGCACAGCCGGGAGCCCCGGTCCGGCGCCGGCCGCAGCCCGTCCTTGAGCTGCTCGACGATGGACAGCGCCCGATCAGCCTGTACCCGGTCGAAGAACTCGTAGTTGACCGTCACCACCGGCGCGTAGTCGCAGGCGGCCAGACACTCCGCGTGCTCCAGCGTGATGGTGCCGTCCTCGGTCGTCTCGTCGTGCCCGACCCCGAGGTTCTCCGACAGCGCCTCGAAGGTCTTGTCGCCGCCGAGGACCCCGCACATCGTGTTGGTACAGACGCTGACCAGCCAGTCACCGGTGGGCTTGCGCTTGTACATGGTGTAGAAGGTGGCCACCGCGCCGACCTGGGCCCGGGTGATGCCCAACTGCTCGGCGCAGAAGCTCACCCCTTCCGGCGTCACGTACCCGTCCTCGGCCTGCACCAGGTGCAGCAGCGGCAGCAGCGCCGAACGCTCCTTGCCCTCCGGGTACCGGGCGATGATCTCCTTCGCCCGGTCGGCCAGCCTCGCCGCGAGCGGCGAGGCGTCCGGAGAAAACGCGGTCTCGTCTCCGATTGACATCAGCGGTCACACCCACCCATGACCGGGTCGAGCGAGGCTCCCCCGGCGATCACGTCGGCCAGCAGGCCGCCCTCGGCCAGGGCCGGAAGGGCCTGGAGGTTGATGAAGCTCGGTTCCCGGTAGTGCACCCGGAAGGGCCGGGTACCACCGTCGGACACCGCGTGTACGCCCAGCTCCCCGCGCGGCGACTCGACCGGTACGTACACCTGGCCCGGCGGTACCCGGAAGCCCTCGGTCACCAGCTTGAAGTGGTGGATCAGCGACTCCATCGACTGACCCATGATCTTGGCGACGTGGCCGAGCGAGTTGCCCAGCCCGTCGGCGCCCAGCGCGAGCTGTGCCGGCCAGGCGATCTTCCGGTCCTCCACCATCACCGGGCCGGGTTCGAGGCGGTCCATCGCCTGCTGGACGATCCGCAGGGACTGGCGCATCTCGTTGACCCGCACCTGGTACCGGCCCCAGACGTCGGCGTCGGTGCTGGTGACCACGTCGAAGTCGTACTTCTCGTAGCCGGCGTACGGCATCGTCCTGCGCAGGTCCCACGGCAGGCCGGCGGCGCGCAGTACCGGACCGGTGACCCCGAGCGCGAGGCAGCCCTGCACGTCCAGGACGGCCACCCCCTGGGTACGGGCCTGCCAGATCGGGCTGCCGGACAGCAGGTCCTCGTACGAGTCGATGCGCGCCGGCATCCAGGACAGGAACTCCCGGATCTTCGTCACCGCCTCGTCGGGCAGGTCCTGCGCGAGCCCGCCCGGGCGGATGTACGCGTGGTTCATCCGCAGCCCGCTGGCCAGCTCGAAGATGTCGAGGATGTACTCCCGCTCGCGGAAGCCGTAGATCATCATCGACAGCGCGCCCAGCTCCATGCCGGTCGTCGCCAGCCAGACCAGGTGTGAGGAGATCCGGTTGAGCTCCATCATCAGGATCCGGATGGTCTGCGCCCGGGACGGGACGCTGTCCTCGATGCCCAGCAGCTTCTCGACCGCGAAGCAGTACCCCGCCTCGTTGAACATCGGCGACAGGTAGTCCATCCGGGTCACGAACGTGGTGCCCTGGGTCCAGTTGCGGAACTCCAGGTTCTTCTCGATCCCGGTGTGCAGGTACCCGACGACGGTCCGCGCCTCGGTGACCGTCTCGCCCTCAAGTTCCAGGATCAGCCGCAGTACCCCGTGCGTGGACGGGTGCTGCGGGCCCATGTTGACGACGATCCGCTCCTCGGCCAGCGGGTCCATCGCACCGACCAGCTCGTCCCAGTCCCCGCCGGTGACGGTGAAGACCCGGCCCTCGGTCGTCTCGCGCGCGCTGGCATAGGAATCAGTCGAAGTCACTGGTAGCTCCTTCGCTGGTCGGGCGGCGGGATCTCGGCGCCCTTGTACTCGACCGGGACCCCGCCCAGCGGGTAGTCCTTGCGCTGCGGGAAGCCCTCCCAGTCGTCGGGCATCAGGATCCGGGTCAGGTTG
>VAXX01000121.1 GCA_005885115.1 Actinomycetota bacterium
ACAGGGTGTCGATGCGCTGCCTGGCGCGCGCGGTCAGGCCGAGGGTTTCGAGCACCTCGTCGACCTTGGCGTGACGTTGCTTTCGCGGTACGTCGCTGGCGAAGCGCAGTGCGGCGGAGAAGCGCAGGGCCCGGCGTACGGTCAACTGGCGGTGCAGCACGTCGTCCTGCGGGACCACGCCGATCCGGTACCGCAGCTCGGCGTAGTCGGCGTACAGGTCCCGGCCGTCGTACCGGACCCGGCCCTGGCTGGCCGGCCGCAGGCCGGTCATCGCGCGTACCAGGGTGGACTTCCCACATCCGCTGGGCCCGATGACGGCGAGCAGCGTCGAGGACGGCAGCGCGAAGCTCACGTCATCCAGCAGTACGGCGTCGCCGATGCGTACCATCAGGTCGTCGGCGACCAGCGACACCGGCCCGGTGTCGACGGTTTCGTGCAGCCGCCCGCCCTCGAACACCAACTGGTGCCGGCCGATCGAGACCAGGTCGCCCGGGTGCAATGCGGCGCGGGTGATCCGCTGGCCGTTGAGGTACGTGCCGTTGGCGCTGCCGAGGTCGGCGACCTCGTACCCGCCGGCGACCTCGCGTACCTCGGCATGCTTGCGGGAGACGTTGAGGTCGCGCAGGACGATGTCGTTGTCCTCGTTGCGGCCGATCCGGGTCAGGCCGGTGGCGTCGTGCGCGGCGGTCACCTGCCGGCCGGCGACCGCGGCCACCCCGCGCGCGACCCGGGGCGCGCCGGGCGAAGTCTTGACGGTACCGGCGGCCAGCTTGACGGTACCGGCGTCGGAGGGCGCCGGACCCAGGCGTACCACCGGCCCTTCCTCGGCGTCGCCCAGGCGGACCTGGACCGCGCCGACCACCGGCACCACCTCGACCGGTTTGCCGTCCAGGTACGTGCCGTTGCTGCTGCCCAGATCGCGCAGCACCCAGCCATCGCCGGTCCAGGCGACCTCGGCGTGCCGGCGGGACACCAGCGGGGCGTCGATCCGCAGCTGTACCGCGGGATCGCGGCCGATCACGAAGGGCTGACCTGCCCGGACCAGTACCTCGCGCTCGTCCACGACGACGGGCAGTTCACCATGTGCCACGCGCCTATCTTGCCCGGCCCCGCGCGGGCTGTCCGTCCGGGATCCGACCCCCGCCGTCCGGCCATGCCAACCGGTACCGAAATATTCGGTGATCTTCGATGAACCCTTGACGGCTACCGCCGCCCACCCGTAATTTTCAGTATCAGTAAGGGATCCTAAGAGTGAGGAGACGCGGATGCGCCATCGGGTCTTCTTCGCGGCGGCGGGTCTGCTCGCCGGCGCGGTCGCTGTCGGTGGTGTGAACCTCACCAGCGCGTATGCCGCTTCGGCGGCCGGACTCAAGGCGTGCCCGTTCTTCAGCAACGTCAAGCCACCGAACCGGCCCGCCGGTCCGAGCCACAACTCCCGGAGCCAGGGCCCGAAGATCTCCCTCGCCGGCCGGTTGCCCGCCCCGACCGGGGTGGTCGGCACGTACTCCGGCGGCAAGGTGACCATCACGTTCAAGCGGGTGGCCGGGGCGACCGCGTACCGGGTCTGGCGCAACGCGCAGTCCGTCGCGTGGGTTAGCGACTGGGGCCAGCCCTCGCTGGTCGCCACCGACACCGCGCCGTGCCGGCACGCGAACTACACCGTGGTCGCGCTGCGCAGCGACGCCAGCGACAAGTCGACCGGGCAGCTTTCCGGCGCGTACCGGCTGGAGGACAGCGGGAAGCTGGCGGCCTACCGGATCGCGGCGGGCACCAAGTTCAGCTACAAGATCACGTCGTACAACGACACCGGGCAGACCGCCAGCGGATACAACGCCGGGCTGGGCAAGTGCGCGGTGGACGCGCGGTACGTCCCGCTGGGTACCCGCTTCAAGGTCGACGGGTACGGATACTGCTACGCCGCCGACATCGGGCTGTGGATCCAGGGCAACATCGTGGACGTGTGGCTGCCCGGCAGCGAGGCCGACAACTGGGGCGTACAGCAACGCACCATCACGGTCATCTGAGCAGCTCTGCAGCCTACCGTTCAACAGTTGCCGTCCGGTACCGACGGCTGGACGTCAAGTGTGGCGAGCAGTTCCCGCGCGAGCGCCGCGCTGCTTGCCGCGACGAACTTCTGCCGTCCGTTCATGGCACGCGCAATGTCCGGCACCGAATCGAGCCGGTAATCCAACGGGAGAGGAGCGCCGTTGAGGTCGACGACGACCCCGCCCGCGGCGTGCAGGATGTAATGCCCCGGCGCCAGGTCCCAGATCGCGAACCCTTTGGCGAACTCGATCATCGCGTCCGTGAGCCCGGCGGCGACGTGGCACAGCCCGATTGATCCGAAGTCCACGCCGATACGGCCCCGGTTCCTGCCGTCCGCGGCCGGCTCACCCAGGGCCTGGATCAGGCGTTCCTGCCGGGCGAGCGGTACGAAGCGGTCCACCGGTCGCATGAGGTAGCTGGTGATCAACGACTCCGGCAGCGCTGCGGGCGGTGCTGGCCGCAGCGGATAGCACTCCGAGTCGGCGGTCACCAGATGCGCGCGGTCCGTACCGTCGTCGCCCCGGGCTGCCACGTAGAGCTGAAGGTGGTGAAAGATGTCTCCGACGACGGAGACGACCGGCCGCGCCAACGCGCGCGAGTACACCAGCACATGGGTGTATCCGTGGAGCCCTCGAACGGCGAGTTCACTGGTGTCCAGCGGATCGACAAGT
>VAXX01000166.1 GCA_005885115.1 Actinomycetota bacterium
AACTCGGCCATCACCTCCCGGGCCCAGATCGTCGCCAGGATCGCCGCCGAACAGAGACACGCCCGCGACCCGGTCGGTGACCGTGCCCGCGCGGATCAGCCGCGGGACCGGCGGGCGGCCCAGACCGTCACCTGGGTACGGGTAGGAAGGTCGAGCTTGGTCCGGATGTGCGTCAAGTGGCTGGCCACCGTGCGCGGGGAAAGGCGCAGCCGCGCCGCGATCTGCCGGTCGGTGAGCCCCTGCGCGACGAGTTCGGCGACCTGCTGCTCACGGCGGGTCAGCGCCGGCCCGGCACCGTTGCCCGGGGTACCTGGCCAATGATCGTGAACGGCGTAGCCGTACGCCTCCTCAGCGGTGAGCGCGGCACCCGCCGCCATCGTGGCGACCGCCCGCGCGGCGCCGAGCCGGTCCCGGGCACGCTCCTCCGCGTCCGCCAGCAGCCGACGCCACCACCGTTCGGTGATCACCTTGCCGCGGCTGGCCGTCGCCGCCGCTCCGAGCAGTCGCAGCGCGCGCTCGGGCTGGCCCCGGCGGTCGGCTACCAGCGCGATGCCGGCCAGGTCGTACGCGAGGTTCCCCCCGCCCATCCCGGTGTCGATGAGCCCCGCACCGTACTGTGCGGCCGCGCGGTCGACGTCCCCGCGCAGCAGCGCGAGCGTGCCGCCGGTGTGCCGGGCCGCTGCCAGCACGCCCGTGTCGCGTTCGGGGTCCAGCCAGGGCAGGGCTTCGTCGAGCGCCGCGCCGGCCTCGTCGTACTGGCCGGCGAGCATCAGATGCCAGGCGAGATTGTTGAGGCTGAGACCGTTCTGCCGGCGGTCGTCCATCCGCCGGACGATCGCGACCTTCTCCGCGGAGAGCCGGGCCGCCTCAGCCGGGTCCTCGTCGCCAACGGCCACGGCCAGCAACCCCACCGCCCGTGCGGTCATTTCCGGCTGGTCGAGCGCGCGAGCCAGCGCCACGGCTTCCCGTAGGTACCGCTGGCCGCCGGCGGTCTCGCCCAGGGCCACCTTGACCGCGCCGAGTTCGCTCAGCGTGCGGATCCGTTCGACGGAGCCGGGGCGGCAGCGGGCGAGCGCACCGTCGAGGATCTCCTGTGCCCGGCGCAGCTCCGAGCTCGCGACCAGATGGTCGGACAGGTCGAGGGCGAGCCGCAGATACCGGGGATCGTCGGCGTCCCGGGCCACCTGGACGGCGTACCACAGGTTGTGGTGCTCGCGGCGCAGGACGGCCAACCTGTCGCAGTGCCCTTCGCCGTCGACCAGGATCGGCGGGGTAAGAGCGGTCAGCCAGGCCAGTAGCCGGGCGTGGGCAGCTTCCAGCTCGCCGCAGCGGACAAGCTGCTCGCGCCCGAACAGGCGCAGCGACTCCAGCATCCGGAACCGGCCCGGTACCACGGTGTCCATCACGAGCAGCGACTTGCCGACCAGGCCGGTGAGGACGCTCCACACTCCGTCCGACGCAAGCCCGAGGTCCGCGCACAGCGCCGCCGCGCCGGTGTCGGTGAAGCCGCCCGGCAGTACCGCCAGCCTGCGGAAGACCGCCCGCTCGGTACCGGTCGACAGGCCGTAGCTCCACTCGATCGCGGCCTGCAGGCTGCGGTGCCTGGGCTGGGCGGCCACGGAGGCGGTGAGGGTGGCCAGCCGCTCGTCCAGCCCGTCCAGCAGCCGTTGCGGTGGCCGTACGTGCACCTGGCGCGCGGCCAGCTCGATCGCCAGGGGCAGGCCGTCCAGCCGGGCGCAGAGCGCGGCGAGTACCGGCGTGGTCGCCCCTTCCCAGGCGACCGTGGGCGTCACCTCGCGGGCCCGCGCGACGAACAGCCGTACCGCGTCCGACCGCAGGATGTCGTTGTCCGTCGCGTCCCGCGGTTCGCTGACCTCCAGCGGGGGGACGGGGACGAGCACCTCCCCGGGTACGCCCAGCTGCTCCCGGCTGGTGGTGAGGATCCGCAGCCGGGGACATCCGGCCAGCAACTGCTCCGCCAGCTGCGCACAGTCGTCGACGACGTGTTCGCAGTTGTCCAGTACCAGCAGCACCGGACCGTCCACACACGCTTTCAGCACCGTATCGGCGAGGTCGCGTCCGGGCTCCTCCCGCCCGAGCGCGGTGGCGACGGCTGCGGTCACGATCGACCCCGCCGGCAGCGGAGCCAGCTCGACCCACCACAGCCCCCGGTACGACCGCCGAACCAGCGGGATCAGCTCCACCGCCAGCCGGGTCTTGCCGACTCCGGCCGGACCGGTCAGCGTCACCAACCGGTGCCGCTGGAGCAGCGGCCGCAGGTCGTCGAGTTCGCGGTCGCGGCCGACGAACTCGTCGACACCGGAGGCTGGTGGGCGGCCCGGGAGAGCGCTCATGGTCACCACCATCAGACTGAGCTGTCGGCCTGGGCGGTCGCCCAGGCCGCGACCTGCGCGCGCGAGCGCAGCCCCAACTTGGCGCGGATCGCCCGCAGGTACGCCTCGACTGAGCGTACGGACAGGTTGAGCCGGGCCGCGATGTTCGCGTTGGTGAGGGCCGCCGCGACGAGCCCGGCCACCTGCCACTCCCGGCGGTTCAACGGGTACCGGGTGTCCGTTGCGTCCAGATCCGGCCAGACGTCCCGCAGGGCATAGTCGAGCGCCTGCCGGGCGTCCAGCCGTCGACCCGTCGCCCACGCGTGGTCCGCCCGCTCGGCTGGCAGGGCGGCGCGCGCCGCCCCGTGGGCGTACGCCACCTGGTCGGGCCACCACGGGTCGGACCACGGGTGCGCCGGCCCGCGCAACGCCTGGGCCGCGCCGAGCAGGCGCAGCGCGCGTACGGCGACGCCGGCCCGGACCGCCAGCACGCCGTGTGCCTCGAGGAGCCCCGCGAGCTGGTTGTCGGGAGCGGGCACCGCCTGCCGGAAGTGGGCGGCCGCGGTGTCCAGGTCGTCCATGGCCAGCGCGATCATCCCGGCGAGGTACTGGGAACGGCTGACCATCCGGCAGTCCCCGGTCGTGTGGAAGACCCGGGCAGCCGGCTCGGCGATCCGCGCCGCGTACACCGGATCGCCCTGCCGCAGCACGTGCCACGCCAGGTCGTACCGCAGGACGGCGGTACCGAAAGGGTCACCCGTGGTGTCGCTGGTCGCCACGGCCTGCCGGAGGGCGGCGACCGCGGCGGCCCGGTCGCCGGTGGCCGCGCAGACCCGCCCGAGTACCCGGTACGCCAGGGTGAGCCGCCCCGGCCGCTCGGGCCGGCGGCCCTGCAGGGCCACCGCTTGCCGGGCAAGGTCGCGGGCCCGCTCCGGCTGGCCGGCCTTGACCGCGAGCCAGGCGGCCTGCCCGAGCGCGGCGCCCCGGTACGGCGCTTCCACCGCCGTGTTCGTAAGCGCGTGTTCGATCAGCGTCCCGGTGTCGGCCGTGGCGCCGTCTCCCCAGCGCGTGAACGCCAGCGCGCTGGCCAGCAGCAGTTGCCGCTCGTCCGGACCGGCGACCAGGCGTGCGACGACATCGGCCAGGTCGTCGCGGGCCGCCCGTAGCCGGTGCACCTGGGCGTCGGCCGCGCCGGCGCTGTCGAACACCGGCCGGGCCAGGGCGGCCAGGTACGCCACGTGCCCGTCGTGGGCGGCGCCGGCGTCCGGGTGCCCGAGCAACTGGCGGTGGGCGTACCAGCGGACCGACTCCAACATCCGGAACGGGGTCGGCGCCGTCACGTCATCCGCGCGCAGCACGAGCGACCTGGCCTCCAGCGCGGCGAGCAGGTCCGCCGGTACGCCGTCCAGCCCGGACAGGACGACCGCCGCGGCGTCGGCGTCGAACGCACCGGTGAACACCGAAAGCCGCCGGAACGCGGCCTGTTCGCCTGGAGAGAGCAGGTCGTAGCTCCACGTCATGGCGGCCCACAGGCTGCGGTGGCGCGGCGCGGCGGTACGGGCACCAGCGGTCAGCAGGGCGAACCGGTCGTGCAGCCGGGACACGATCGCGTCCGGTGGCAGCAGCCGTACCGTGCGGGCGGCCAGTTCCAGCGCCAGCGGCAACCCGTCCAGCCGGCGGCACAGGGCCGCCACCGCGCCGGCGTTGGCTTCGGTGATCGCGAAGCCGGGCGCGGACTCCCCGGCCCGCTCGATGAACAGCTCCACCGCCTCGCTGCGCAGGAGGTCCGGTACCGACCCGCCGTCCGGTGGCAGGCCCAGCGCGGGCACCGGGTAGGCCACCTCGCCGGGAACCCGCAGTGGCTCCCGGCTGGTGGCGAGGACGCTGAGACCGGGGGCGTACCGCGCCAGGGCGGCAACCGCCTCGGCGCAGTCCCCGACCAGGTGTTCACAGGTGTCGAGGACCAGCAGGGCGGTACGGCCGGCCAGCGCCGCGGCGACCGCCTCCCTGCTCGTTGCGCGCCCGGGCGTGGCGACGGCCAGCACGGCCGCGACGGCCGGCGCGACCCGGCTGGCCTGGTGCAGCGGCACCAGGTGCACCCCGTCCGGATACCGGCCGCGGATGCGGTTCGCCAGCTCGACGGCCAGCCGGGTCTTGCCGGCACCGGGCGGCCCGACCAGCGTGACCAGCCGGGTCCGGCGCAGCAACGCCGCCAGTTCGGCGAGTTCCCGGCGGCGCCCGACGAACCGGTCGATGCGCTGGGGCAGCGGGTGGGCGGCGGGGGCACGCTGTCGGCGCCGGTACGCGCGCTGGCGGCACGCGTTGGAGCAGTACCGCGGCAGGTTCCCCGACACCTCCCCCGGCGGCAGGGCGGCGTCGCATGCCTCGCACGGTCGCTTCTCGGACATGTGGCTCCTGGCTACGCTCGCGGCGACCAAACGCCGCGAATGTGGACTGTGGACGCACGACCTCCGACGTGTACAGGTTCACCATGCCGTAACGCTGCGGATTTTGCCGATGCCCGGCGCCAAATCAACCGCGATCCTGGGTGCCCATTCGCCGGATAGATGGGCTTAGATTCATCTGCACTTTCGCGAGGAATGAGGAGAACGATGGTGTTGTCCACCCTTTGCCGCTTCACGACCGGGCGGCGAATATTGATCATGGGCGTCGCGTCGGCCCTGGCACTGACCGCGGCCTCGGTCACCAGCGGCCCGGCCCACGCCAAGGCGCCCGGCCGGGCCCGTACGCCTGAGATCAGCACACCGTCGGACAAGGCCAAGTTCTACGACTCCCGGAAGGATCCGGCGCCGGCCAGGGTGCTGCGCGGCCGGGCCGCCCAGCTGTCCGCCCGGCCCAGCGGCGGGGTGGCGGCACTGCGTACGGAACTGGGTAGGCAGGGCGTCGTCTCGATGGATCCGTTGACCGGTACCGCCCGCAGCGTGTCGCGGCTCGACGGCTTCCTCACCGGAGCGAGTGGCCGACCGGCCGACGCGATCGCGCGCGACTACGTCCGGGCCCACCCGGACGTTTTCGGCCTCGACGCGGCCGGTGTGTCCGGGCTGACCCTGCGCCGTGACTACGTCGACATCGCCGGTTCCCACCATCTCAGCTACGTCCAGTCGGTGGCCGGCGTCCCGGTGTTCGGCAACGGTGTGCAGGCCAACGTGGCCGGGGACGGCCGGCTGATCAACGTGGTCGGCTCGCCGGTCGCCGGCCTGCCCAGCGGGTCCAGCGCGCCGGCCATCCCGGCGGACCGGGCCCGCGTCGCCGCGGTCACGGCGGTCAGGGAGACCCCGAAGCCGGCCACGGCGAAGGCGCAGGGCGGCGCCCGGCAGACGACGGTCTTCAGCAACGGGGACCGCGCCGAGCTCGTCTACTTCATGACCGTCAACGGGCTGCGGCTGGCCTGGCAGACCCAGACCAGGGTGAGCCACAAGGAGGTCTACTCCAGCGTGGTCGACGCGGCCTCGGGTCAGGTGCTCTACCGGCGCAGCCTGGTCGAGTCGGACAACGGGCTGGCATGGGACTACTACCCGGGCGCGGCCAAGGGCGGGGTGCAGAAGCGGCGCGACTTCACCGGACCGGGCTGGCTGCCCGACGATTCGCCGTGGCTGGCCGGCAACGTGGCGCACGTGTACAACGACGCCAACGACGACGACGTCGCGCAGCGCACCGAGGAGATCGGGCCGAGCGGGCACCGGCAGTTCCAGTACCCGTTCACCAACTTCAACTCGGTGGACCCGCGCTGCTCGGCGCAGTTCCCGTGCTCGTGGGACCCGAAGACGGCGAACTCCTGGCGGACCAACCGCAACCAGGACGGTGTCCAGGTGTTCTACTACCTCGGCAGGTACCACGACCATCTGCGCGACGCGCCGATCGGGTTCACCCGGGCGGCCGGCAACTTCGAGGCGGTCGACGGCGACGCGGTCCAGGGGCAGATCGAGGACGGCTCGAACACGGCGGACGGGCTGCCGGACGAGGGCCACATCGACAACGCGAACATGGCCACGTTCCCGGACGGCCAGCCGCCGGTCATGCAGATGTACCTCTTCAACGACCCGTTCTTCCCGGATGACTTCCCGCCGACGAACGGCGGCGACGAGGCGGACATCGTCTACCACGAGTACACACACGGCCTGTCCAACCGCCTCGTGGTGGACGCACTGGGCAACTCCACGCTGGGCGGCGGCCAGGCGGGTTCCATGGGTGAGGCGTGGAGCGACTGGTACGCCATGGACTTCCTCAACAACCTCGGCGTCCAGCCGGACACCGCCGCCCCCGGCGAGGTCCGCATCGGCAACTACGTGGGTGGCGGCGCCGACCTGATCCGATCCCAGCCGATGGACTGCCCGGTGGGGAGCACCTCGCCGAAGTGCCCCGGCTTCCCCGACACGGTCGGCCCCGGCGGGTACACGTACGGCGACTACAGCCGGATCCTCTTCGGCTTCCACGAGGTGCACCTCGACGGTGAGATCTGGGGCGAGACGCTGTGGGACCTGCGCGCCGCGCTCGGCTCCAGGTTGACCGAGTCCCTGGTGACCCGGGCGATGGAACTGTCCCCCGCCAACCCGTCGTTCCTCGACGAACGCAACGCGATCCTGCAGGCCGACCAGGTGGTCGACAACGGCAAGGCGAACGCGCAGATCTGGAAGGTGTTCGCGGCCCGGGGCATGGGCTGGTTCGCCAGTACGACCGACGGGGACGACCAGAATCCGATCGAGGACTTCTCCGCGCCGCCTCCCGCGGGTACCCCGACCGGGTCGCTCATCGGCACGGTGACCGACGCCGAAACCGGTGCCCCGGTCCAGGGTGCGGCGGTCGGGTTCTTCGGCCACGCGTCCGGCTTCCCGGGTGACCTCGCGGCGGTGTCCGACGCCACCGGCCACTACACGATCGACGGGATCATCCCGGGCACGTACCCGGCGGTGTTCGCCCGCAGCGACATGTACGCCGAACAGCAGACGAGCGTGAGCGTCGGCTCGCACCCGACCGTGCTGAACTGGGCGCTGCACCACGACTGGGCGGCGCAGGCCAGCGGTGGCAGCGTGGCGGCCTTCAACGGCCCCGACAACAGCCAGTTCGGCTGCGGCCCCGACCGGGCGATCGACGTGTCGCTGCGCCAGGGTTGGGAGAGCGACTCGGATGTCGGCCCGGACAACACGTCCCGCGTGCCGAAGTTCATCACCGTGAAGCTGCCCCGCGCGCTGAACATCAGCGCCGTGACCGTCGATCCCGGGGCCATCTGCGACGACGGCTACACCGCCTCCACCAAGGGGTACCGGCTGGAGACCTCAGTGGACGGGGTCACCTTCACGGTCGCGTCGACGGGTGCCTTCGGCGCCGACGACCGGCACCGGCTCAACAGCGTACCGCTGGCCGCCGGCAGCACCGCGGGCATCAACTATGTCCGCTTCACCATGCTGTCGTCCCAGATCCCGGACGGGGCGGACTGCGCCGTCACACCGTATTTCGGCTGCTTCTTCATGGACTTGGCCGAACTGGAGGTCTACGGCACCGTGGCGCCGTAGCGGTACTGGGGAAAGTGTTCCGGGTCGGTCGGGGGATCCGGCCGACCCGGAACCATGGTCGTCGGCGGTATGAGTGGCCAGCCGCCATGTCCCATCGGAGCAGACCGACAAACCGGAGCCAGCGAAGGTCGATGGTTGCCGTGAATCGGTGCCGCGGTCACTTTTGGCCTTGGCCGACTTGGGCCTACTCGTGTGGGCGATGAGAGAACGGAGCGGTCGAGCGAAGGCTGCGAGTACCGACGCGGGTACCGAGGTTCATATCATCCGGCCTGATCGGCTTGTTGGGACCAACCGCCGACCCAGCCTGCGCCAGGTAGGAACAGCCACCCC
>VAXX01000122.1 GCA_005885115.1 Actinomycetota bacterium
TTCATCGGTTGGACCCGGCGGTCCGGTGCCCGTGCCGTCGACCCGGCGATCGACTCAACGAGTATCGCCGTCCGAGTCGGCCGAGATCGTGATTACCTATGGTGACCGATCTGGCGCCGGAGTCGCCACGCGAATCGCGGCATGTGCGGACGGGTAATCGGGTGGACGTAGGGTGCGCAGGTTCCTAGAGTCCGGGCGTGCCGGAGGACATCAGGATCAGGCCGAGCGCACGGGTGGTGCTGCTCGATGACGCCGACCGTCTCCTCATGCTCCAAATTCATGATCCGTCCGCTACTCGGGGCCCGAACCCGATCACCGCGGACTTCTGGCTCCTCGTCGGCGGCGGCGTGCAGCCAGGCGAGACCTACGAGCAAGCCGCGTATCGCGAGGTCGTCGAGGAGACTGGCATCCGAGATGTATCGATCGGGCGATGCGTGTGGACCCAGGAGAAACTCGTGTCGAACCCGGCCGGGGAACTGGAGCTGGTTGTCGGCCGGTTTTTCGTGGGTCGGGTCGCCGCCGGCACTCCGGTGAGTTTCAGCGGCCATGAGCCGTTGGAGGCATCCACGATTGTCGGGTACCGCTGGTTCAGCCACGACGAGATCCTCGCCAGAGAGGCCGACGAAACGTTCCTGCCGCCCGGCCTGGGCGGGTTGCTCGGGGACGTGCTCAACGATGCCGTGCCGGCTCCTGTTTCGCTTACCAGGTGACAGCGAGTTCCGTCAACGCACTGTTCTCGGCATGTTGGGATGTTCGCTCGGTGGCCGGGCGGCGACGAGCGTTCGTTGGTGCCGGTGGCGTTCGGTCCGGGCTCTGCGGGTCTGCGCCATGGCCTGCCGGCTCCGGGGGCGGGGGGCCTTCGTATCCTTGTCGTCATGGACGAGGACCCGTTCGAGTCCGAGGCGGGTTTCGCCGGGCTGGGGCTGCGAGCGGAGTTGCTGCGGGCGTTGTCCAGTCTCGGCTACGAGGAACCGACGCCGATCCAGCAGGAGGCGATTCCGCCGCTGGTGGCCGGTAACGATCTGGTGGGACAGGCGGCGACCGGCACCGGCAAGACGGCGGCCTTCGCTCTGCCCATACTGCAAAGGCTGGCTGCCGGCAGGTCGGATGCCGGACCGGCGGCGCTTGTGCTCGTGCCCACCCGCGAGCTTGCCGAGCAGGTGTCGCAAGCGGTCCACCGGTACGGCCGTGACTTGGGCGTACGGGTCTTGCCCGTGTATGGCGGACAGCCGATCGGCCGGCAGTTACAGGCGTTGCAACGCGGCGTGGACGTCGTCGTCGGGACGCCGGGGCGGGTGCTCGATCACATCAACCGGGCGACGCTGCGGCTCGGCGATGTGCGTACCGTCGTCCTGGACGAGGCCGACGAGATGCTCGACATGGGCTTCGCCGAAGACATCGAGGCGATCCTCGCCGAGACTCCCGGAGACCGGCAGACGGTGCTCTTCTCCGCCACGATGCCACCCCGCATCGACAGCATGGCCGGCCGCCACCTACGGGATCCGGTCCGGATCAGAATGGGCCGTGAGGCAACCGCGCCGGGCGACCTTCCTCTGGTGCGGCAGAGCGCCTACGTCGTCGCCCGGGCGCACAAGCCGGCGGCTCTCGGTCGGGTACTGGACGTGGAGGCGCCCTCGGCGGCGATCGTGTTCTGCCGTACCCGGGAAGAGGTTGACCAGGTCACGGAGGCCTTGAACGGGCGCGGGTATCGCGCGGAAGCACTGCACGGTGGCATGAGCCAGGACCAGCGCGACCGGGTCATGGGACGCCTACGCGGTGGTAACACCGAACTCCTGGTCGCGACCGACGTGGCGGCCCGCGGCCTTGACGTCGAGCAATTGACCCACGTCATCAACTTC
>VAXX01000123.1:0-952 GCA_005885115.1 Actinomycetota bacterium
CGTTCGCCGGGTTCGTGGACACCGGCGCGCGCCTGGTCGGCGTCGAGGCCGAGGGCGGGGCGGTCATGGCGTTCGGCCGGGTCGGTGTCATGCACGGCTTCCG
This sequence comes from Actinomycetota bacterium, assembly GCA_005885115.1. Lineage (GTDB taxonomy): Bacteria > Actinomycetota > Actinomycetes > Mycobacteriales > Micromonosporaceae > AC-43. Next base: position 104 of record VAXX01000123.1, read on the forward strand.
GTCGATGGTGCTCCAGGACGAGCACGGCCAGGTCTGCGAGGCCCACTCGATCGCGGCCGGCCTGGACTATCCCGGCATCGGGCCGGAACACGCCTACCTGGGCGACATCGGCCGGGCCCGGTACGTGACCGTCAACGACGACGAGGTGGTCGAAGCGGTGGTACGGCTGGCCCGTACCGAAGGCATCTTCGCCGCGCTGGAGTCCGCGCACGCGCTCGCCTGGATCATCCGGGCGGCCGGGTCGGGGGAGCTGCCGGCCGGCGCGAACGTCCTGATGACCCTGTCCGGTCGCGGTGACAAGGACGTCTCGGCCCTGATGGAGGCACGATGAGCCGCGCAGGCACGATCAGCGTGGAGGAACACCTGCGGGGTACCCGGCGCAAGCTGCTCGTCCCGTACCTCACCGCCGGCGTCACGCCCGACTGGACCGCGTACCTGACCGCGTACGAGGCGGCCGGGGCGGACGCGATCGAGGTCGGTCTGCCGTTCTCCGACCCGATGATCGACGGTCCGGTCATCCAGGAGGCGAGCGACCGGGCCCTGCGCCGGGGTGTGACGCTCGACAGCATCCTCGCCGAGCTGACCGGGCTGACCCTCGACGTACCACTGGTTGCCATGACGTACTTCAATATCGTGCAGTCGCCTGGCGTGGCCCGCTTCTGCGCGCGGCTGCGCGCGGCCGGCGTCAGCGGGCTGATCGTCCCGGACGCGCCCCTGGAGGAGGTGGGCGAGCTGGAGGAGACGGCCGCCGCACACGGCATCGACCTGGTCCTGCTGGCGGCGCCGTCCACCCCCGACGCGCGGCTGCGCGAGATCGCCGCGCGCAGCCGCGGGTTCGTCTACGCGGTG
>VAXX01000123.1:1083-2996 GCA_005885115.1 Actinomycetota bacterium
GTGCTGGACGGGGGGAGTCCGGCCGACGTGGGCCGGTGGATCGCCGCCGTGCGCGACGGATTGGACCAGGAATTCGCCGATGAGTTCGAGGCCGCGCCATGACGCGAAGTACGCGACGATAGCCGCCGACCTGAAGGCCCGGATCCGCTCCGGCGAGTACCCGCAAGGCACCGCGCTGCCACCGCAGCGGGCGCTCAGCAGCGCGTACGGGGTGACCCTGATGACGCTGCGGCAGGCCCTGCAGGTGCTCGCCGACCAGGGCCTGATCATCCAGCGCGCCGGCAAGGACACGCTGGTGTCCCCGCCGCAGGCCAGCTACCGGCTCGGCACCCTGCGCAGCCTCGCCGACGACCTGCGCGACCAGGGGCACGAGGTGACCACGCAGGTGGTGAGTGTCGGCTTCCGCAAGGCGTTGCCGCTGTGGGTGGCCGAGTGGTTCGAGGACACCGACCGCGCGCTGCGGGTGGAGCGGGTACGGCTGCTCGACGGGCGGCCGGTCGTCCACCAGGTGTCCTGGGTCCGGGAACCGTACGCCCACACGGTCCGCGAACGGGACCTGACCACCGTGTCGCTGTACGACGCGCTCGCCGACGCCGGGGGAGTGGTGGACCGGGCCTCGATCGTGGGGAAGCTGATGGAGATCCGCGCACAACGCTCGGCGACCCGGATCTCCGTCCAGTGGGGCCAGCAGGGCGACGGCAACTAGGTGGCCGGGCACGAGTGGAGCAATGCTCGATGTCTTGACATCGGCGCCCCGGGCGTGAAAGCTGCGGAATACTGTTCGGCTTGCCCGAACAATCTTCCGTTCATGTCTCGTTCCTGCTGAGGCGTACCTATGGCTGAAGTCCGGCTTTCTCGCAAGCTCGCGGTGGAGTTTCTGGGTACCGCTGCCCTGGTCTTCTGTGGCCCGGGTACGGCGGCGGCGACCTTCATGGTCGGCAGGTCGACCGGCGTGCCGTTCTCGATGGCCCAGCTCGGCGTGATCGCCCTGGCGTTCATGATGGTCATCGTCGCGATGATCTATACGATCGGGCACATCTCCGGCTGCCATATCAACCCGGCCGTGACCGTCGCGCTCGCCGCGGCCAGGCGCACGCCGTGGTCGGAGGTGCCGGGCTACCTGGCGGCCCAGTTCGCCGGCGGGGTGGCCGGCGCGTTCGCGATCTGGAGCGTCCTGGAGCAGCGCGGCCTGGACGCCGGGCTGGGTGTGCTCAGCTACGTGCCCGGGCACGCCAGGAGCGCGTTCTGCGCCGAGCTGATCGGCACGTTCCTGCTGGTACTGGTGGTGTTCGGTACCACGACCGACAGCCGGGCCACGCCGGGCTGGTACGGCCTGGCCATCCCATCGATCGTGTTCGCGGTCATCACCGTCGTCGGGCCGGTGACCGGGGCCGCGCTCAACCCCGCCCGCTACCTCGGCCCGATGATCGCCCGAGCTGTCCTGGGTGCCGGCAAGGGCCTGCTGTGGAACCAGGTACCCGTCTACGTCGCGGCCACCTTCGCCGCCGGCCTCCTGGCCGCCGGGGCGTACGCCTTCCTCGGCGGGGTGAGCGCGCCCCGGTCCCCGCAGCTACAGAAGGCCGGCCCGAAGCCGCGTCCGAAGGCTGACCGCAAACCCACCGCGACCCGGGAATGGCCGAGACGGCAGGACGTCACGACGGTGGACGCGGCGGCCATGCAGGCGTGGATCGGCGCGGCCGCCCAGTTGATGGACGACAACGCGCAGTACCTGACCCACCTCGACGCGGTCATCGGCGACGCCGACCACGGTACGAACATGCGGCGGGGTTTCCAGGCCGCGGCGGTCCTGGTCGACGATCCGGCCTCGATCACCCCCGGTGCGGTGCTCGACATCGCCGGGCAGGCGTTCATGTCCAACCTCGGCGGCGCGGCGGGACCCTTGTACGGTTCGG
>VAXX01000124.1 GCA_005885115.1 Actinomycetota bacterium
TACACCTACACGCCGGCAGGGCGCAAGGCCTCGCAGCGTATCGGCATGGGCGGGGCGGGACCGGACATCGTCACCACGTACGGGTACAACGCCAAGGGCCTGATGGACAAGGTCGTCTCGCCGCGCGGCAACGTACCCGGTGCCAACCCCGCTGACTTCACCACGACCTACATCTACGACGGCGACGACAACCTGGTACGGATGCAGCGGCCGTACCCGGGCGGGCAGGTGGTAACGACCGACGTCAAGGTCGACCAGCTCGACCGCACGACCGCGACGGTCGATGAGCGGAACAAGACGACCTCGTTCGTGCGCGACAACGTCGGCATCGTGACGGCGAGCACGGACACGCTGGGGCGCGCCATCCAGATGGGGTATGACAAGAACGGCCGGCAGACCAGCACCACGGATGCGAACAAGCAGACCACCGGGTTCACCTACGACGAGGCCGGCAACAAGATCCGACAGACCATGCCGGAGGGTGGGGCCACCACGTGGGCGTACGACGGCGACGGGCTGCTGATCTCCACGACCGACCCGCGGGGCAACGTACCGGGCGGCACGCCGGACCGGTTCACCACCCGCTACCGGTACGACGGGGCGGGCAACCCGCAGGAGACCATCGACCCGCTCGGCCACGTCACGCAGTACCGGTACGACGTGGACAACCGGCTCACCTCGGTCACCGACGCCCGGGGCGGCACCGTGCGGTACACGTACACGGTCGACGACCAGGTGCGCTCGGTGCTCGGCGCGGATGCGCCGTTCGACCCGAAGCAGCCCGAGGCCAACGCGACCGTCTACACCTACGACCCGGACGGGCTGGTGCACTCGGTGCGCGACCCGCTCGGCCACGCCACCTCCTACCAGTACGACCGCGCCGGTCGGGTCACGGTGGAGACCGACCCGCTGGGGCGGCACAGCGACACGGCATACGACGTCGAGGGTGACCTCGTCTCGACCATCACGCTGGCCAAGGACGACAGGCCCGGCACGACCGAGCGGGCCAAGCGCACCATCGTCGACACATACGACATCGTCGGGCGGCGGCGACCCGGCCGGCAAGCGCGAGGTCGCGTACGACGACGAGGACCAGATCAAGTCCGTCACCCGTACCGACGACACCGGCCTGGTCGAGACGTTCGGCTACGGCTACGACGAGCGGGGCAACGTCACCGACCGCACGTACCCGGACGGTACGCACATCGGGGCGACGTACGACAGGGACAGCCGCCTCGCGACGGTGACCGAGACCGGAGGCGGCTTCGGCGCCGCCTCGCCCAGCTGGAGTTTCAGCTACGACGTCGCGGGCCGGCTGGCGGCGACCACGCTGCCGTCCTCGACCGGGCTGGTCGAGGGCCGGGCCTACGACGACGCCGGCCGGCTGATCGGCGTGCAGACCAACAAGGTGTCGGCGTCGGCGGCCAGGCCCGCTCCCGCGCCCTCCGGCGGCTCATCGCGTCCGCCCGCGACGCCGAAGAACAACAACCCGCGGGTACCGGGTGCGCCGACCGGCGTCGTCGCGCAGGCCGGCGCGGCGCAGGCGCAGGTGGCCTGGAAGCCACCGTCCGACGACGGCGGTTCGGCGCTGATCGGCTACACCGTCACGGTGCAGCCGGGCGGCCGGACCATCGACGTCGGCGCGGCGACGACGAGTACGGTCGTTGACGCGCTCGACCCGGGCACCTCGTACACGTTCACCGTGCACGCGACCAACAGGATCGGGCCGGGTCCGGAGTCCAAGCCCTCCAACCCGGTCGTCCCGGGCCCGGTGGCGCAGAACCCGGTTTCGTCGTTCCTGCTCGACCTGGACCCGTTGGGCAACCCGACCCGGGTGCTGACCACCCGCGGCGGAGTGTCCGAGTCGGTCGCGTACTCCTACGACCAGGCCAACCGGGTCGCCTCGGCCTGCTACGCCGCGGTCAACTGCTCCGGGAAATCCGCCGGCCGCATCGACTACGGGTACGACCTCCTCGGCAACCGGACCAGCCAGGCCCAGTCCGGCACCGCCGGCACCGGGACAACCACCTATCAGTACGACGCCGCGGATGAGCTGACCAGGCAGACCACCAAGGCGTCGGGTCGGACCACGGTCGAGGACTTCGGCTACGACCTGATGGGCGACCAGACCAGGGCCGGCGCCGACACGTTCGCCTACAACCTCGACCACAGCCTGGCCAAGGCGACCGTCTCCGGTCACGCCACGACATACGGGTACGACGCGACCGGGCTGCGGCTGACCGCCACTACCGGTACCGGTGCGCAGGCGACCACCCAGCGCTGGTCGTGGGACGTCAACGGCACCCTCCCGCAGATCGCCCTGGACACCGTGACCAACTCCGCCGGGCAGGCCCTCGACAAGCGGGGGTTCGTCTACGGGCCCGACGACCAGCCCCTGGCCCTGCTCGACCCGGGCACCGGGGCGCACCCGTACACCCACGACTGGCTCGGCGGCGTCGCCGACACGCTCTCCCCGTCCGGCGTCCCGCAGCAGGGGTACGACTACGACCCGTACGGCAACCCGCGGCTGGGCGACACGCTCAAGACACCACCGGCAACGGCAACTACTTCCTCCGCGCCCGCAACTACAACCCATCCACCGGAAGGTTCACCAGCACCGACCCGATGCCCGAGGGCGATACGGCGGTCAGCCCGTACACCTACGCCGGCGGCAACCCGATGGCCTACACGGATCCCACCGGAACCATGCGCGAACCCGACAGCGGAAGCGGCGGTTCGGCGGACCCGGCGCCACCGACCGGGGACCAGCCCGGCGGCCCGAGCGCCGATGACGTCGCCAAGGCGCAGCAGCTGCAGCACAAGAGCATGCTCGACGTGATCCTTGAGGCCGGCGGGCAGATCCTGATGGAGATCCTCGGGATCAACGACATCATCAACTGCCTCAAGGGCGACATCGGTGCCTGCGTCATGGCAGTGATCGGCAACCTGCCCTGGGGGAAGATCTTCAAGGCCAAGAAGATCGCCGAGGCGCTCTGGCGGGCCGGCAAGGCCATTTGGAAATTCATCGAAGACATCAAGTGGGCCAGAGCAATCCTGCGAGGCGCCGAGGATGCCGCCAAGGCAGCCGCCGCAGCAGCGGCAGAGGCCGCGAAAGTCGCCGCCGAGAAAGCGGCCGCTGCCAAGGCACTGGCCGAACGACTGGCCAAGAAGGCGGCCGAAGAAGCCGAAGCGAGAGCCAAAGCCCTTGCGGCCAAAGCCAAGGCCGCGCTGAAGAAGGGCTCACAGGACGCGAAGGACGCGGCCAAGGGGTGTACGCACAGCTTCGCAGCCGGCACAGCGGTCCTGCTCGCCGACGGCACGAGCAAAGCGATCGACCGCACACAACCCGGTGACACCGTCCTCGCCACCGACCCGATCACCGGCCAGACCCAGGCCCGCCAGATCACCCGGACCATCCGCACCATCGACGACACGCAGTTCGTCGACGTGACTGTCAAGGACGCGGGTACCGGCGGCACGCACACCGTGACGACGACCGAGCATCACCCGTTCTGGTCGGCTACCGAAGGCCGGTGGGTCGACGCGGGCACGCTGCACACTGGAGAACTCCTTCGCACGGCTGCCGGTACCTACGTGCAGGTCGGCACGATTCGGCGCTACGAAAGCCATCAAGCCACATACGACCTGACGGTGGACGCGATCCACACGTACTATGTGATCGCCGGCACGACGCCGGTACTGGTACACAACTGCGGCCCCGATCTATCGGTTCGTGATGACATGGCAAATAGCGGCATGCGGCCAGGGCGCGGTGGCAAGGCCGACACGACACAAGCCGGGTTGGAGTATGACAAGCATCAACTCAATCCCAGTCAGGTGTCGCCGAA
>VAXX01000125.1 GCA_005885115.1 Actinomycetota bacterium
GGCCAGCACGACCAGGCCGGGGTCGGCCAGCCCGGCCATCGCCGTGGCCAGCAGTTCCGCCGGCCGGTCGGCTGGTTCAGCACCAGGTACGCCGGGCACCCTCCACCCCCTCCCCCTAGTCCTCCTCGCCCCCCGAGGTGGCACGAACATGGGATCCTGCGTCGGCAGGATATTCGTAGTGTGGATCGCGTACATCGCAGCACGCGTACATCCGACTCCGGGAGGAACCATTATGAGTGACGGCTACGAGGACCCGAGTGGGCACGACCACGGACACTACGACGACCCGACCCCGCACGACGACGGGCACAGCGTTCACACGCACCACGACGAGGTCATGACGGTCGCGTACGGTCACGGCACCGAGACGCTGGTCGACCACGACGGCGACGGGTACGCCGACGAGGCGGACATCGACGCCAACGGTGACGGCCACGTCGACGCGGTCCTGACCCACACCGTCGGTGGCGGGCACGACCTGGACACCCTGGCCGTGGACACCAACCACGACGGCCGGGTCGACCTGGTCGAGTTCGACCGCAACCACGACGGGCACGTCGACGAGATCGACGCCGACCGCAACTTCGACGGCCACGTCGACGCGATCGTCAGCGACGACAACTTCGACGGCCGCCCCGACCACGTCGTGCTGGACCAGAACTTCGACGGGCGCCCGGACACCGAGTACACCGACGCCAACTACGACGGGCAGTTCGACACCGTCCACTACGCCGACAACTCGGTCAACCCGTTGGCGGACACCCACCCGGACGCCAACCCGTACGCGAAGAACTGATCGCGGATGGCTCCCGGACCGCTGAGCGCCCGTGTGGCCGGCCTCTGTCAAGAGGTCGGCCACCGGCTCGGTGGGCCCACCCAGGCGCAGGTCTTCGATGTGCGTCGGCGGCTGTCCGAGCCGCTGCGGGTCGCGATCGCCGGACGGCTCAAGTCCGGCAAGTCGACACTGGTCAACGCGCTGATCGGCCGGCGGGTGGCCCCGACCGAGGTGGGCGAGTGCACGCGCATCGTGACCCAGTTCCGCTACGGGACGGCCGACCGGGTCGACGTGGTACGCCGCGACGGCACCCGGGTCAGCCTGCCACTGGACGAGTCGGGGATGATCCCGCAGCGGCTCGGGGTGCCCCGCAGCGAGATCTCGTACGT
>VAXX01000403.1 GCA_005885115.1 Actinomycetota bacterium
AGCCGGTCCAGATGGGAACGCCAGATCAGCCCCCGGACCAGGACACCGCGCGCGGCGGCCTCGCACAGCACCTGCGACACCTCGCTGCCCGGGCCGTCGAGCCGCTCGTCCGGGTCGCCGCGCCAGTCGGTGAACAGGATCAGGTCGCCCCGCCGGGTGTGGCGGATCGCCTGGTACAGCTCGGAAAAGTAGGCATCGCCGTGGATCAGCGGCCGTACCTCGTTGCCCTCGCTGAAGGGCGCACCGTCGGCGTGCCGCCGATCGATGCCGGTGTACGGGTTGCCGCGCTCCTGCGCGGTGAGCAACCAGGACCGGGGGGACACGGGTCCGGGTACCCGCAGCCGGGCGCCGGGTAAACTCCGCGCCCTTGTCCGGCAGCGGAGAGAGCGGCCCGTACCGGCGGAAGCAACCGGTTCCAGCGGGCCGTCGGCCTCCTCGGCGCGCAGGCGCAACAGCACCTGGACGACGTAGATCGCCACGGCCATCCCGGCCATCCGCATGGGTCAGGCGGCCCGCGCCCGGGATCGTGGTGAGAGCGGCGGCCGCAGCGGGCGCGACGCCGAGCGGGTCACCGCCGCCGCCGTAACGCGGCGCGGACCAGCAGGAGTACGCCCAATCCCGTACCCGCCAACGGAACCAACACCAGGATCGGCCCCCAGGCCGCGAGGTGCGGTACGGTCAGCGCGCCGACCCAGCCCGTACCGGCGAGAAGCAGCGCGACGCCCCGCACCCGGTGCGCCCGCCCGCGTACGACCGTGACGCCGGCGAGCGCGGCGACCGTGAACGGCACGATGGCCAGCGTCAGCACCAGATTCGCGGTGTGCGCGAAGGGTACCGTCGGGGTGAGCCGCCACCCGTTGTCGTAGCTGGTCACCACGGCCGCGGCGAGGAAGGTGCCGAACGCGGCCGGCAGCGGGACCCCCCGCGCCGGGACGAGCAGCGCGACGATTCCCAGCAGTACCAACGTGAACAGCGCGCCCCCCGGCGCCGACCCCACGACGAGCGTGAGACCCATGGCGAGCCCGACGACGATCCGTTGCCCGAGCACCGGCAGCAACGGCGCGACGAGTACGGCGACGAGCCACCCCGCGTACCCCCAGGAACCGTTGCCGGGCCCGGCACCGAGCCAGAAGTACGCCGCCAGCCCGGCCGCGCAGCCGAGTGCGACCCGGCCGGCGCGGTGCACCGGAACGGCTGGCCGGGTGGATCCGCGTACCCCCGTCATCGCGGCAACCACCACGCAGGTCGCGAGCATCACCTCGGCCAGCCGCCCGAAACCCGGCTCCACCGCCGTGCTGCGCGGGCCGAGCCACCCGCCGGGCAGCGCGAGCAGCAGCGCGGCCCACAGCCACGGCCGGGCCCGGCGGCCCTCGACGGCCGCCAGCACCGCCCCGGCCGCCACCCCCGCGACCGCGACCGCGACGACCAGGCCGGCCAGCGACAGCACCGGTTGGTAGTAGCCGGTCGCCCACCGGGTGGCCGGCAGTTGCCCGGCGAGCAACCACTTGGCCAGCGCGGCGGTCACCAACGCGCCGGTGGTGACGGCCAGGCGCACCGTCGCGCCGCGCGGCGCCGGCGCGGCCAGTGTGAGCGCGCCGAACGCGAGCAGCGCGAGGACCACCCACAGCGGCGGCCGGGGTTCGCCGGTGGTCAGGGTGACCGGCAGCACCAGCGCGGTGACCGCCATGGCCAGCGCGACGGGCCAGCGGGCGTACCGGGCGGGCAGCGCCACCCAGCCGGCGAGCGCGAGCAGCCAGGCGGCGTAGGCGGCGGGCGCGGCGTGGCTGAGCGGCGAGCCGAACAGCGGCTCGACGGACCACCACAGGAAGGCGGACAGGCCGGCGGCCAGGGCGAGCGCGACCGGCCCGGCGAGCGCCGCGCCGGCGTTGAGATCAGCGTCGGTATCCAGGCCGAGGCGCTGGCGTACCCCGCCGGAGAGCAGGTCGGCGGCGTCCGCCAGGCGGGGCCGGGTCTGTCCGGGCGCGGCGAGGTCCAGGAAGGTGCCCACGATCTCATCCGCGCGCCGGTGCCGGTACGCGCTGGGATAGGCGACGAGCAGCCGGCGGTACCGCCGTTCCAGGCTGTCCACTGTGGACGGTGCTTCAGTAGCCGAAGGCATGCCGGGTACCCCGGTGCGGGGCCGGCCGCGCACCGAGCCGGCGCCGGGCCTCCGCGGCGTTGTCGGCCAACCGCTGCGCCTCGTCGCGCAGCACGCCGGCGCCCTCGTCGGTCAGCCGGTAGTACCGGCGCAGCCGGCCGTCCACGATCTCCTCGTGGTCGGCGGCCACCAGAGCCTGGTCGCTGAGCCGGTCGAGCGCGCCGTACAGGGTGCCGGGGCGCAGGACGACCCGGCCGGCGGACAGCCGGGTGACCTCCTGGATCA
>VAXX01000167.1 GCA_005885115.1 Actinomycetota bacterium
AGGTCGTCGGCGAGCTGGTCGAGGGAGATCTTCGTACCGGAGCCGGTCGGGTGCTCGACCAGCAGGTCCTGGCCGTAGAAGTTGGCGTACCGGCGCAGCGCCTCGATAACCAGGTAGTTGGCCGGGAACCAGACCGGGCCGCGCCAGTTGGAGTTGCCGCCGAACAGGCCGCTGGTCGACTCGGCCGGCTCGTAGTCGACCGTGTACGACGCGCCGGCCAGCTCCAGGGTGAACGGGTGGTCCTGGTGGTACCGGGACAGCGCGCGCAGCCCGTGCGGGGACAGGAACTCGTTCTCGTCGAGCATCGTGGACAGGATGCGGACCAACCGGTCGCCGCCGACGATCGCGAGCAGCCGGCCCTCGGCACCGTCGCGCACGTGCGTCTCCCCGACCACCTGCCGGTACTGCGCCCGGTGCTTGAGGAACCAGAAGAACCGGCCGGTGAAGTCCGGCAGCCGGGCCATCGTGGCCTGCCCGAGCGTGGTGGTCGCGGCCAACGGCAGCAGGCCGACCATCGACCGTACCCGCAGCGGGGTGCGCTGCCCGTCGTCCAGCGCCAGGACGTCGTAGAAGAACCCGTCGTCCTCGTCCCACAATCCCTTGTTGTGCAAGGCGTCCGCGATGAACGCGAAGTGCTCCAGGAACTTCGTCGCGGTGTCCTCGTAGCTGCGGTCCCGCTCGGCGAGCAGGAACGCGATCTCCAGCAGGTTCAGCGCGTACATGGCCATCCAGGCCGTACCGTCGCTCTGCTCGATCCGCCCGGACACGGGCAGGATCGCCGAACGGTCGACCGGCCCGATGTTGTCCAGGCCGAGGAAGCCGCCGGCGAAGATGTTGTCGCCGTCGGCGTCCTTGCGGTTGACCCACCAGGTGAAGTTGAGCATCAGCTTGTGGAAGACCCGGGCCAGGAAGGTGTAGTCGCGGCTGCCGTCGATCTGGAAGACCCGTAGCGCCGCCCAGGCGTGTACGGGCGGGTTGACGTCGCCGAACGCCCACTCGTACGCGGGTACCTGCCCGTTGGGGTGCAGGTACCACTCGCGCAGGATCAGCACCAGTTGCGCCTTGGCGAACTCGGGGTCGACCCGCGCGATCGGTACGCAGTGGAACGCCAGGTCCCAGGCCGCGAACCACGGATACTCCCACGGGTCCGGCATGGACAGCACGTCGGCGTTGTTGACGTGTACCCAGTCCCGGTTGCGCCCGCCCCGGCGCTGCGGCGGCGGCGGTGGCCCGGCCGGGTCGCCGTCGAGCCAGCGCCCGACGTCGTAGTGGTAGAACTGCTTGCCCCACATCATTCCGGCGACCGCCTGCCGCAGCACCATCGCCTCGTCGGGGGTGGCGGTGTCCGGGGTCAGCTCGGCGAAGAACTCGTCCGCCTCGGCCCGCCGCTCGGCCAGGACGTCATCGAAAGCACCATCCTCCACAGTGGACAGTCGCAGCCGGAGCTCCGCCGTCTGTCCACTGGGGACGGTCAGGACGTAGTGCAGCGCCGCCTTGGTACCCACGCCGTCCGGGTTGACGGTGTCCGCGCCGTGCACCACGTGGTCGTTGATGCCGTCCTTCGGGTACGCCGACCGTCCCGGCGCGCCCCACAGGCGCTGCGCGTTGGACTCGTTGTCACAGAACAGCGGCGTCGGGTCGCCGTCCCCAGACAGGGTCAGCGTCCCGAGGTGGTGGTGCGTGCCGACCAACCGGCCGTCCACCGCACGGATGCCGGGCACCTTGTCGTGCCCGGGAACCCCCCAGGCCCACGTGTTGCGGAACCACAGATGGGGCAGGACGTGGATGGTCGCGTCCTGCGGACCGCGGTTCTCCACGCTGACCACCATGCACAGGTCGGTCGGCCCGGCCTTGGCGTAGTCGACGGTGACCGCCCAGTACCGGCTGTCGTCGAACACCCCGGTGTCGACCAACTCGTACTCGGGGTCGGCCTGCGTCCGCCGCCGGTTCTCGGCGACCAGCTCGTCGTACGGGAACGGGGCCTGCGGGTAGTGGTACCGCCAGCGCATCCAGGAGTGGGTCGGCGTGGAGTCCAGGTACCACCAGTACTCCTTGGCGTCCTCCCCGTGGTTGCCCTCGGGACCGGACAGGCCGAAGATGCGCTCCTTGAGGATCGGGTCCACGCCGTTCCAGAACGCCAGGCCGAAGCAGAACGTCTGGTGCTCGTCGCAGATCGCCCCGAGCCCGTCCTCGCTCCACCGGTACGTCCGGGACCGGGCGTGGTCGTGCGGGAAGTACGTCCACGCGGTGCCGTCGGGGCTGTAGTCCTCGCGGACCGTACCCCAGGCCCGCTCGGCCACGTACGGCCCCCACGCCTTCCACTCCGGCTGACCCAACCGGTCCTTCTCGGCACTCATATCTCCAGCACGACCTTGACGTCCTGGGGGCCGCGGGCGAACGCGGTCGGGTAGTCCGCGAGCGGTACCCGCCGGGTGATCAGCCGGGCGAGCCAGCTCTGGTCGGCGGCCAGCAGCGCCTGCGCGGCCGCCTCATAGTGGCGGCGGTTGGCGTTGACCGTGCCGAAGACCACGTCGTTGGCCAGCACCGCGCTGCGGTTGAGGCCGCCGATGTCCAGCGGCAGGACGTGCCCCACCGCCGACACCCCGGTCAGGCAGGCGATGCTGTCGGTCGCCGAGTGGGTGAGGACGTCCACGATCACACTCGGTACGCCGGTGCACTCGACGAGCACGTCGCCGAGCACCTTGCTGTCGGGCAGGGACTCGTGGTGGTACGTCGCGCCGAGGTCGCGTACCAACTGGGGTTTGGGCCCGTCGGTGACCCGGTCGAAGACGTGCACCTCCAGCCCCCGCTGTACGCCCAGCAGCGCGGCCAGCAGCCCGACCGGCCCGGCCCCGGTGACCACCGCGACCCGCGGCTGCCAGAACGCCCGCTGCCCGATCCGCTCGACCTGCTCCCACGCCTTGGCCACGATGGTGGTCGGCTCCAGCAGTACGCCCACCTGCGCGAGCGCCGGGTCGAGCCGGACCAGCCCGTCCGGGTCGGTACGCCAGCGTTCCCGGGCGAACCCGTGCTGCCCCTTGATCCCGTGCTCGGTGTACCGGCCGTTGCGGCACATGTCCCACTCACCGGCCCCGCAGGGCGGGCAGGGCACCGGGTCGGGGCGCCGCACGATGCCCACCACGAGGTCCCCCGCGGCGAACCCGCTGCCGGCCGGGGCTTCGGCGATCCGGCCGAGGTTCTCGTGACCGAGGACGAGCAGCTCCGAACCGGGCGGGGCCTGGCCGTACTCGGCGGCGACGATCTCGATGTCGGTGCCGCACAGGCCGACGGCGAGTCCGTCCACCAGGACGGCACCGTCCTCGGCGGGCGGCTCGGGCAGGTCCACAAGGGCGAGGGAATCGGCCACTCCGGGCCGTACGGTCAAGGCGCGCACGGGGTCACCGTAGCCGGCCGACCATGAGAACGGCAGCGGGAGTCGGGATCACGGCCGAACCAGTACCCGGTCGGCCCGTCCCCGCGTGGTGGCGATCAGCGCGGCGTTGGCCTCGTCGCTGCGGTGTACCCAGTCGTGCGCGGCGGGCCGGTCCAGTCCTCGCGAGCGCTGCCGGCGCAGCAGCGCCTCGACCCTGGTCGGGGTCGGCGCGTCGATGTACAGGACCAGGTCGAGCAGGGTACGCACGGGCGCCCACGGCGGGTCGGGCAGCAGCAGGTAGTTGCCCTCGATGACGACCACCCGTACCGACGGCGGGACCGGGATCGCGCTGCCGATCGACTCGTTGAGCGTGCGGTTGAACTCCGGCGCGTACACCACCTCACCGTCGGGTACCGCCCGCAGCCGGGTCAGCAGGTGCACGAACCCGGCCGCGTCGAACGTCTCCGGCGCCCCCTTGCGGTCGGCCAGGCCCAGCCGGTCCAGCTCCGCGTTGGCCAGGTGGAACCCGTCCATCGGTACCGCGACGGCGCCGTCGGGTCCGTACTCCTGGCGCAGCGTCGCGGTCAGGCTCGACGCGAGGGTGGACTTGCCCGCCGCCGGCGGTCCGGCGATGCCCACCAGGATCCGCCGCTGGCCGGAGGCGAGCAGCGGATCCAGGGCGCTACGCGCGCCGGAGAGCACCAGCGGATGGGAACGGACCACGATCGCAAAGGCTAGCGCTACCGCCGGCGTTCCAGCGCCGCCTTGTACGCGGCGGCCCGGTCCAGGTCGGCCCGGCTGACCACCAGCGCGCCGAACAGGTGCACCGCCTCGTAGTACGTCCAGGCCAGGCTGTCGCACGAGGGCCGGACCACCCAGGAGTACCGGCCGCACCTCGCCAGCAGGTCGAAGTAGAAGGCGCTGTCCACCCGGTCCTTGTTGGCCGGGAACCGGCCGACCTCCTTGTAGTTGCGGTACCCGAAGTCGTGCCGTGCGCAGGGCAGCCGGAAGTCGAAGCCCAGCGGCTGGTCCGGGGAGTCCGAGCAGTAGTCGGTGGACCAGTCCAGCCCGTAGCCGGGGTAGGCGCCCGGGTTGGCCCGGCCCCAGGCCCAGGCGGCCTGGCTGGGGGCGGTGGCCTGGGTGAAGGCGGACAGCACGGCGAGCTTCTGGTCCAGCGTCGCGGCGTGCGCGGGGGTGGCCGCCGCGAGCGCGGCGAGCACGGTGGTGACGGTGAGCGCGAGGGCGGAGAGCAGGCGTCGCATATTGAAGATGATCAGTGGGTACGCCGCCGTAAGCCACCCCTGACCACCGATTTGTCACCTGGCGTTAGGCGTCTGGCCTGGTCATGCCGGAGGATGAGACGATGCGGGTGATCTCTGGCCTGGCCGGCGCTGCCCTGCTGGTACTCACCGCCGGCAGCATCCTGCGCAACGTGGTGATCCCGCGCGGTCTCGGTTCGATGCTCACCCGGGTGCTCTGGCGCGCGCTCCGCCAGCTGCTGCTCCTGGCGGCCCGACCGTTCCACACCTACGAGGCCCGCGACAAGATGCTGGCCTGGCTCGCCCCGATGGTGCTCGTCTCGACCCTGCTGTCCTGGCTGGCCGCCCTGTTCGGCGCGTACGGGCTGATCATGCACGGGGTCTCCGGGCTCCCGCTCCGGGCCTCGTTCCGGGAGGCCGGGTCCAGCCTGTTCACCCTGGGGTACGCCTCGGCGACCGGCCGGAACCTGACCGTACTCGACTTCCTCGCCGCGGCCACCGGCCCGGTCGTCATCGCGCTCCAGATCTCGTACCTGCCCACCCTGTACGCCGCGTACAACCGGCGGGAGGTCGAGGTGACCCTGCTCCAGGCCCGGGCCGCCGAACCCGCCTGGGGACCGGAGCTGCTGGCCCGGCAGGCGCTCATCGGCACTGTGGACGAGCTCGTCGGGCTGTACCAGAGCTGGGAGCGGCTGGCCGCCGACGTCGGCGAGAGCCACGCCAACTACGCGGTCCTGATGGCCTTCCGCTCGCCCCGCCCGTACCGTAGCTGGATCATCGCGCTGCTCGCGGTGATGGACGCGGCGGCCATGCACATGGCGCTCGCCCCGACCTCCGCGCCGGCCGCGGCCGCCCGGCTGATGCTGCGGTCAGGCTTTACCGCCCTGCGGGACATCGCCCGGGTGATTCAGGTGCCGTTCGATCCGGACCCGGATCCCGACGATCCGATCGAGCTGACCTTCGACGAGTACGAGCAGGCCGTCGAGCACGTGGTCAAGGCCGGGTTCCTGGCCGAACGCCCGGCCGAGGAGTCCTGGCCGCACTACCGGGGCTGGCGGGTCAACTACGAGCGGATCGCGTACGCGCTGGCCCGCAAGGTCGACGCGGTACCGGCGCTGTGGAGCGGCCGGCGGGACTGGCCGTCCGAGCCGATGGCGCCCGAGCGCCCCATCGACCGCCGGCCCGATCCGGCCCGCTGAGAGGATCAGCGCCACTGGCGCTCCCGGCGTCGTTGGGTAGAGTCGGCCCGGCGGCCGTCCGACCCGGGAGGAGTTCGTATCCGTGCAGCAGGAGAGTTCGCCGGCCACTGGTGCGATCCCTGACCAGCCCAGCCCGGCGAGGGGCCGCCACGCCGCTCCCGCGGCCCCCGAGGACCATCCGGCGACCGACCCACCGACCAGGCGGGTCGAGGGCTCCCCGAAGCCGGACGAGACGGTCGTGCTGCCCGCGTTCCTGACCGGGAAGAAGGAGCCGCCGCCGGCCCGGACGGCGCCGCCGCTGGCCCCGGACGGGTCGCTGCCGGCCAGCGAGCGGGGCATGTTGATCTTCGTCGCCACCCTGCTCGGCGTGGGTACCCTCGCCGTGGTCGTACTCCTGGGCCTGGGCGGGTTCACCGCGCCGCCGGCCAAGGCCACCTCGTCGGCGGTACCGGTCGCCTCGCCCACGCCGACCCCGCCTGAGCCGAGCCCGGCGCCGTCCCCGACGCCCTCACCGACCCGGTCGCCCGTACCGCCGAAGCCGTCCCCGAAGCGCAGCCCGTCCCCGACCTCCACCTTCCTGGGCATCCTGACCGCGCGGGACCTGTCCACGTTCTGCTCAGCCAACCACGCCGGCCGGGTCGCCCAGCACTCCGACCGCAGCTGGTACTGCAAGTCGACCACCGGGCACCCGTCCCTCCCGTTCAGCTCGACCGACATCTGCCGGTGGCGGTACGACGACAAGGCCGCCTGGGCGGTGGCCGGCGACATCGACGACCCGACCACCTGGAAGTGCTTTACCTGAACATCTGAAGCGCCTGGACCGAGGATCGGCGCCCACACCGATACCGCTACTGGCCCAGCCAGCCGGGGCGGACCAGGCCGGCCTCGTACGCGAACACGACCAACTGCGCCCGGTCCCGGGCGCCGAGCTTGACCATCGCACGGCTGACGTGGGTCTTCGCGGTGGCCGGGCTGACCACCAGCCGTTCGGCGATCTCGTCGTTGGACAGGCCGGCACCGACCAGCGCCATCACCTCGCGCTCCCGGTCGGTGAGCCCGGACAGTTCGGTCGGCGGGTGCGGGGCGCGGGCCTGCGCGGCGTACTGGGCGATCAACCGGCGGGTCACGCCCGGCGAGAGCAGCGCGTCGCCGCTGGCTACCGCGCGTGTACCGAGCAGCAGGTCGACCGGGTCGGTGTCCTTGACGAGGAAGCCGCTGGCCCCGACCCGCAGCGCCTCGAAGACGTACTCGTCCAGGTCGAACGTGGTCAGGATGACGATCCGGGTCGCCGCCAGCGCCGGGTCGGCGGCGATCCGCCGGGTCGCCTCCAGCCCGTCCAGGCCCGGCATCCGGATGTCCATGAGGATCACGTCGGGGCGCTCCCGGGCGGCCAGCCGGACCGCCTCGGCGCCGTCGCTGGCCTCGGCCACCACCCGGATGTCATCCTGCGCGTCCAGCAACGCCCGGAACCCGGCGCGCAGCAGCGCCTGGTCGTCGGCGATCACGACGGTGATCATCGCAGCGGCAACCTCGCCTCCACCAGAAAGCCGCCGCCGTCGGCGGGGCCGGCGGTGAGGGTACCGCCGAGAGCGGCCGCCCGGGCCCGCATACCGGCGATCCCGTTGCCGTCCTCGGCCACCCCACCGATCCCGTCGTCGGCCACCCGTACGGTCAGCGCGTCCGGCCCGTACCCGATGGTGACCCGCGCCGACGCCGCCGGTCCCGCGTGCCGGCGGACGTTGGTCAGCGCCTCCTGGGCGATCCGGTACGCCGCCCGGTCCACCTCGGCCGGCAGCTCCCGCGGTTCCCCGAGCACCGACGCGCTCGCCCCGGCGTCCTCGACCAGCGTCGACAGGTTGGCCAGGCCCGGTGCCGGGGTACGCGGCGCCTGCTCGTCCTCGGCGCGCAGCACACCCAGCACCGACCGGACCTCGCGCAGCGCCTCGGCACTGGCCTGCCGGATCGCGACGAGGGCGGTACGCGCCTGCTCGGGCTGCTCGTCCATCAGGTGCAGCCCGACACCGGCCTGGACGTTGATCAGGGACAGGTGGTGCCCGAGGACGTCGTGCAGTTCCCGCGCGATCCGTAGCCGCTCCTCGCTGGCCTGGCGGCGCTGCTGCTCGGCGCGTACCCGGGCCTGCTCGGCGCGGGTACGCCCGAGCTCGGCCAGGTACCGGGACTGGACCCGGGCCGCCTCGCCGAGCAGCAGGACGGCCCCGGTCGTGAGCAGCGTCAGCACGCTGTCCCCGAGCCCCGGGCTGTGCAGGTGCAGCGCCGGTACCCGACCGAGCCCGACCAGCAGCAGGTAGCCGGTGCCGGTCAGGGCCCACACCGCCCGGCGGTACCCGGCCCGCAGCGCCCCCAGCACGGCGACCAGCGGCGCGACCACCACCGGCCCGTACGGGTAGCCCAGCAGCAGGTACGCCACCGTGGCCGCGATCGTCACGGCCACCACCGGCACCCGGTACCGGTGCCGGACCAGCAACGCGACCGGCCCGACCAGCAGCAGCGCGTACCCGAGCGGGTCCAGGTGCCGGACC
>VAXX01000404.1 GCA_005885115.1 Actinomycetota bacterium
CCGGGCGGTACGGGAGGCGCGGGCTGCCGTCCGGGATGCCGAGCGGGCGCAGCGCGAGGCGGCCGAGCAGTCCCGGTCGCTCGCGCGGGAACTACGCGCGCGCGGCCTATCCGGACGCGACATCGCAGTCGTGCTCGGCGTCTCGCCGCAGCGGGTTTCACAGTTGCTCAAGCCGGAACCGGCAGACCGCAGCGCATAGACGGTCGGCCCAACGCCTGAGCCTGCGCGCCGTATCCTTGCCCTGGACTGCGGAGGTGAGGCCGATGGGCGCCCGCGAGTACGACCCGGCGCTGTTCGAGTTCGCCGGGCGGCTGTTCGACCTCGCCCGGCAGGGCCGGACCGCCGAGCTGGCCGCCTACGTCGACGAGGGCGTACCGGTGAATCTGGCCAACGACAAGGGCGACTCGCTGCTCATGATCGCCGCCTACCACGGCCACGCGGAGCTGGTGGGGGCGTTGCTGGCGCGCGGCGCCGACGCCAACCAGGCCAACGACGGCGGCCAGACGCCGTGGACACCGCCCGCATGTTCGGCAGCGAGGACCTGCTGACCTGACTCCTCGGCTACCGGTACACCTCACGGCGGTGCGCGACGCTGAACACCGTGACCGTGGCCTTCTTGTCGTTGATCTCGTACACGATGCGGTACTCGCCGATCCGGATCCGCCAGTCGTTCGCAGAGCCGGCGAGCTTGACGCAGCCAGCCGGCCGGGCCTCGTTGGCCAGGGCGACGATCGCCTTGAGCGCGGCGGTGAAGACGGGCCGGGGCAGCTGCTGGAGCTGCTTGAAGACGTCCGGATGGAAGTCGATGTTCACGCTGCGCGGACCGCCGCGAACTCATCGAGGGACACGTTCAGCTCGGCAAGCATGTCCGCGAGCGGCATCGTGGCGTACCCGGCGCTACGCAGGTCCCGCAGGCGTAGCGCGTCAACAATGTCGGCGTGCTCGTGCAGGCGCTCGTAGTCGGCGATGCTGATGACGACGGCGACTTCCTTGCCGTTGTCGGTGATGATCGCCTCGCGGCCGGTGTGGGCGACTTCACGGACGACGTTCCCGAGGTTGTCGCGCAGGCCTCGCAGACTCAGGGTACTCATGGTACCGATGGTACCTCATACGGGTTCCCGGTACATGGAGAAGCCAGAGGAGCTGGCGGAATACCGACGAATCTTCACCCAAATAGAAGCGAGATCCGTCCCGATCGAGGAGTTCAGCGGTGATTTCCCAAGAGTGGAAAAAGTCAAGCAAGTCCGGCGGCAACGGCGGTGAATGCGTTGAGGTCCGGCGTCACGATGAAACAATCCAGGTGCGCGACTCCAAAGACCCAACCGGGCCCATTCTCCAATTCACCGCCGCCGAATGGATGGCATTCGTTGGCGGCGCGCGGGATGGCGAATTCGACGTCTGACTGTCCATTGTGGAGCGCCCGCCAGGCGGGACGTGGGCGTTCGTGTGTTGAGCGCAGGGCGCGGTGTGCGGCGCGGAGGCGGCCTCCCGCAGAGCCGCCTGCCCCTATCCGGTGTTTCCGCTGTTAGATGGCCGGGCCTTGCTCGGCTGTACCCGCATCGGCTCGCCCGGCATCTTCGGGTGCTCCGGCGGGTACGGCATGTCGCCGAGTCCGTCGCGCTCGTCCCGCTCGACCCACTCCAGCAACGGAGTCAGGTCGTGGGCCACGTCGTCGATCGACGCGTGTGGATCACCGAGTTCGACGATCCGGGCCGGTACCGTGGCCAGGTCGAAGTCGTCCGGCTCCACCCGGGTCAGCTCGTCCCAGGTGACCGGGGTGGACACCGTCGCGCGCCGGTTGGCCCGCAGGGAGTACGCGCAGGCGATGGTCCGGTCCCGGGCCATCTGGTTGAAGTCCACGAAGACCCGCTCGCCCCGCTCCTCCTTCCACCAACTCGTGGTGACCAGTGACGGGTTGCGCCGCTCCACCTCCCGAGCCAGCGCGATGGCCGCCCGGCGTACCTCCACGAATGTCCACTGTGGACGGATGCGCAGGTACACGTGGACGCCCCGACCGCCGGAGGTCTTCGGGTACCCGACCCAGCCGAGCTCGTCGAGCACCTCGTGGACGACCGCGGCCGCGGCCGCGGCGTGCCGGAAATCGGTACCCGGCTGGGGATCCAGGTCGATCCGCAGCTCGTCCGGACTGTCCACCGCGGACCGCCGGACCGGCCACGGGTGGAACACGATGGTACCCAGTTGGGCCGCCCACGCGACGTGCGCCAGATCGGTCGGGCACAGCTCGTCGGCGGTACGCATACTCGGAAACTTGATCGTCGCGGTCTCCACCCACGGCGGTACCCCCCGGGTCGGGATCCGCTTCTGGAAGAACGTCTCGCCGTCCAGACCGTCCGGGAAGCGTTGCAGCGTGGTCGGCCGCTCCCGCAGCGCCCGCATGATGCCCTCGCCCACGGCAAGGTAGTACCGGAACACGTCGCCCTTGGTGAAGCCGCGCTCCGGGAAGTACACCTTGTCCGCGCTGGTCAACCGGACGGTACGCCCGGCGACCTCGATCTCCTCCGCCTTCGTGGCAGCCATGTCCAGACCTTACCGGTGTTTCTCACCTGGTAATGGCCACCCTGCCCGGACCCGATCTACCGTGGACCGCATGGAGCTACTACCGAAGACCGAGGACGAATGGCGGGTACGCCTGTCCCCGGCCGAGTACCGCGTGCTGCGCCAGGCCGGCACCGAGGCCCCGTGGACCGGTGAGTACGTGAGCACCAAGACCCCGGGTATGTACACCTGCCGGGCGTGCGGCGCGCAACTGTTCGACAGCGCCACCAAGTTCGACTCGCACTGCGGGTGGCCCTCGTTCGACCAGGCCATCCCCGGCGCGGTACGGGAGATCGAGGACCCGTCGCACGGCATGGACCGGACCGAGATCCGCTGCGCCCGCTGCGACTCGCACCTGGGTCACGTCTTCCGGGGCGAGGGCTACACCCCGCTCAACACCCGCCACTGCGTCAACAGCATCTCGCTGCGCCTGGAACCCCAACCAGACTGAGAGTTCCGACCTGGAAGGGTCAGGGCGGCACCACGCGGATCCGGGCGATCCGGCGGGCCGCCACGGAATGGTCGATGATGCCCAACCGGGCCCGCCGGATCAGTTTGCGCTCGACGACCTCGCCGAGCGGTGCGCCCGGCCACTTGCGCCAAGGCCCGGGGCGCCGGGCGGCCAGCCGCGCGTCGGCGCGGTCGGCCTGCGCCATCGCCGTACCCACGGTGCCTCTGATCTGGCGCAGCGCCAGGTGTTCGCGCGTCCGCTCGGCGTGGCGGGCCGCCCGCTTGCGTCGCGGAATGCTCCGGCGGGCGGCCTTCTCGTTCGAGCCGAAGTCGTTACGGCGATCCTTGGCGTAGCTGAGCGCCTTCTTCTCCTGCCGTGCGTCACGCGCGGATGATGCCCCCGGTGCCGTCCACCCCGTCGGCGGTGTGGTCGTCGAACCACACCCCGCCGGTGGCCAGGTACCGGAACCGGTGCTCGCCGGCCGGCAGGGTGACCGAGACGCTGCGGGTGCCGTCGCGCCGGGGTACGAGCTGGTGGCAGCCGGGTGTCCAGTCGTTGAAGGTACCCACGACGCTGACCGCGCCCTCCGGAGGCTGGACCGGAAGACTGAAGGTGACCCGCGTCTTGGCACCGAACAGCCGGGACCGCCTGATCATGATCGACCTCCTCGGGAACTCTGCCGACAATCCAGCTTGGCCCGGCGCGCCCGGCGATCCCCGCTGCGACACGCGCCAACCGTGAACCGGGCCGGTCCCCCGCGCGTACCTCTGGATCGGAACAGTGGCAAATCAATGATGATTTGGGGGGAAACACTGTGTACCGATTACCGCGCATGGTGACCGCGG
>VAXX01000405.1:0-3298 GCA_005885115.1 Actinomycetota bacterium
CGCGTACAGCGCCTGTACCTCCAGGAAGTCCTCGACCACCGCCTCGATCACCCGGTGCATGTCGTAGGGCTGGTTCGCCGAGTCGGGGATCAGTGCGTCGAGGTCGACGTCGGCCACCGGCGACTCCTCGACCACGGGAGCGTCGTCGAGGTTGTTCGACGGCAGGTACGACAGCAGTGCCTTGACGTACTCGATCGCGTCCTCCTCGGACGCGGCCAGGTAGTGCGCGTTGCCGGAGGTCGCGTTGTGGGTACGGGCCCCGCCCAGCTCCTCGAACCCGACGTCCTCGCCGGTGACGGTCTTGATGACGTCGGGTCCGGTGATGAACATGTGCGAGGTCTGGTCGACCATGATCGTGAAATCGGTGATCGCGGGGGAGTACACCGCACCGCCGGCGCAGGGGCCCATGATGAGTGACAGCTGCGGGACGACACCGCTCGCCATGACGTTGCGGTAGAAGATCTCGCCGTACAGTGGCCAGGTCCATGACCTTGACGATCTTCTCGCCGAAGACCTCGCCGAGCGAGCCGCCGAAGACGGTGAAGTCCTGCGCGAACACGCACACCTGCCGCCCGTCGACGGTGCCGTACCCGGTGACCACCCCGTCCCCGTATGGCCGCGTGGCATCGAGGCCGAACGCCACGCTGCGGTGCCGGGCCAGCTCGTCCAGCTCCACGAACGAGCCGGGGTCCAGCAGCAGGTCGATCCGTTCCCGGGCGGTCTTCTTGCCCCGGGCGTGCTGTTTCTCCACCGCCCGCGCCGAGCCGGCGTGGACCGCCTCGTCCATCCGCTGGCGCAGATCCTCGATCTTTTCCTGCGTACCGTGCCGGTGCATCGTGGTCACGCTCGCGATCCTAACGGCGGTTAAGGAATACGCTGACCGGATGCGACCTTCGCCATACACCGATCTGGACCGGCCGCCGCTGTCGGCGGCCGCGCTGCGCCGGGCGCTGGTGGTCCCGGGCGCGTTGTGGGGCGAGATCGTGGTGACAGCCGAGACGGGATCGACCAACGCCGATGTGGCGGCGGCGGCGCGGGCGGGTGCGGCCGAAGGGCTCGTCGTGGTCGCCGAGCGCCAGACCGCCGGCCGCGGCCGGCTGGACCGCCAGTGGACCTCGCCGCCGCGGGCCGGGCTCGCGGTCAGCGTGCTGCTCCGGCCGCGGACAAGCCCACGGTGGTACGGGTGGCTCCCGCTGCTGGCCGGAGTCGCACTGGTCGAGACGGTACGCCGGCTCGGCGAGGTGGACGCCGTGCTCAAGTGGCCCAACGACGTACTGATCGACAACCGCAAATGCGCCGGTATCCTCGCCGAGGCCGTACCCGACGCCGTGGTCCTCGGCATCGGCCTCAACGTGACGCTGAAGGAGTCCGAGCTGCCCCGCCCCGACGCGACCTCGCTCCAGCTCGCCGGAGCCGCCTGTACCGACCGCGATCCGCTCCTGCGCACCTTCCTGCGTACCCTCGCCGACCGGTACGAGCGCTGGAGCGCGGCCGGTGGCGACCCGGAGGCCAGCGGCCTGCGCCAGGCGTACCGGCTGCACTGCGGCACCCTCGGTCAGCGGGTGCGGATCGCGCTGCCCGACGGTGCGACCCTGGCCGGCGTCGCCTCCGATGTGGACGGCACCGGCCGCCTGGTGGTGACCGGCCCGGACGGCGCCGCCACGCCGGTCGCGGCCGGGGATGTGGTTCATGTCAGATAGCCGGACAGCCGACCCCCAAAAGTGGCCCTTTGCCGCTACCGTCACAGCGGACATTGTGAAGACAGGAGGTTGGTGTGGGCTTCCCAGAGAGTGTGCTCACCAAAGACGAGCACGTGGAGATCCACCTGCACCCGCATTGGAAGGCGTTGGTCCTGCCGGTACTCGCGGCGATCGTCCTGATCGGCGGAGTGGTGGCGGCCTGGGTATTCCTCCCGAAGGCCGGCTGGTCGAACATCGCCCTGCTGGTGCTCGGGGTCGTCGCGCTCGTGCTGTTCGTCTGGTTCAGCGTGTGGCCGTGGATGGTCTGGCGGACCACGCACTACGTATTCACCAACGAGCGGGTGATCATGCGCGAGGGCGTCTTCTCGCGCGAGGGTCGCGACATCCCGCTCAACCGGGTCAACGACGTGTCGTTCCACCACACGTTCTTCCAGCGGCTGCTGGGTACGGGCGTGCTGACCATCGAGTCCGCCGGTGAGCGCGGGCAGGTGGTGTTGGAGAACATCCCGCACGTGGAGAAGATCCAGAGCCAGCTGTACGAGCTGGTCGAG
The DNA here is from genome assembly GCA_005885115.1 of Actinomycetota bacterium. Taxonomy (GTDB): domain Bacteria; phylum Actinomycetota; class Actinomycetes; order Mycobacteriales; family Micromonosporaceae; genus AC-43. Next base: position 2,252 of record VAXX01000405.1, read on the forward strand.
GCCGACCACGAGGCGCACACCTTCGACGATGCCGACGCGGAGAAGATCGCGAAGACCATCGCGCGGGACCGCAAGGGCGACTGAGAACGTTCAGTCTCCCGGGGCTCCGTCACCGTTGCCGGTGGCGGAGCCCTTCGCGCTCACCAGGGCGAGTACCTCCCGGGCGCAGCCCCAGGACAGGGTCAGCCCGGCGCCACCGTGCCCGTAGTTGTGCACTACGGCGTACCCGTCAGCCGGCTCGTACTCCAGCCGTACCGTGGCCCGGGTCGGCCGCAGCCCGGCCCGGTGCCCGAGGACCGGCGCGTCCCGCAGTCGCGGCTCCACGTCCCCGCACCGCTTGACGATCGCGGCCGCCACGTCCGGGTCGACCGCCGGCTGCGTCGAGCCGGGGACCGCGTTGCCGCCGAGCACCACGTGGTCGGCGTGCGGCAGGAAGTACGTCAGGTCCTCGCCGTCGGTGAGGTCCTGGAAGAAGTGGTCGATGCCGGGGTTCGCCACGATGACGACCTGGCCGGCGGTGCCGTACAGGTCCGGGTCGCCGACCAGTGCCCGGGCGCCCAGGCCGGCGCAGTTGACAACCACGGAAGCGCGCCGGCCGACCTCGTCCAGCGACCCGACCGTACCGATCTCGACGGTGGTACCGGTCGCCGCCAGCCGCCGTTCCAGATACGCCAGATAACGGGGCATGTCCGCGAGCGGGATCGTGTATTCCCAGCCGCTGAGGTAACCGGCCGGTAGCTCCTCGGCGGTGCACGGGCGGAATCCGCGTACCGAGAATGCCCAGTCCGGCGGGTCCATCCGTACCGGAGCCGCCTCGATCCCCGGCACCAGGTGTACGCCCGACGACGGGTCCGCCTGTGCGATCCGCTCCAGCACGATCCGGGTCTCGGTGCTCCAGGCGAGGATTCGGGCATCGCTGACCAGGTACGGCCCCCAGCTCGCCCCGGCCTTTGCCGACGTCGTTTCCGCCGCCGGTGCGGCGGCCAGTACGCGTACCGGAATTCCCGCCTCGGCCAGGCAGATCGCGGTGGTGAGTCCGGACACGCC
>VAXX01000405.1:3396-7036 GCA_005885115.1 Actinomycetota bacterium
CAATCAGTGACATCGGTCGACCACCCGACCGGCCCGGCATTTATCGGCAGTTTGCGAGGGTCCATGGCGGCCGACAGTGCGAAGAACGGTCGCGGCGGCGTGTTCAACGTCCTCACGAAGCTGGCCGTCAGCGTGGGATTCGGGCTGGCGGCACTCGGTATCGCCCTGGTCTTCGACAAACTCGACGGGAAGGTCGAGCCAGCCAAGATCGTCGGTATCGGAATTTCGATCTTCGTGGCCGGCGTCGCTTTTGTCACGCAGTTCCTGATCGACGTGGAAATCGAGGTCGGCCATACCCGCGCCCTGGTCAAGGAGGAGCTCAGCAAGGTGAACGCGGCGAGCCGGATGCTGGCCAAGGTGGAGGCGTCGGTACTGCGCACCGAGACGATGACCCAGTTGATCGCGCACGCCACCGGCATCTCCCCGGATCGACCGCCGTTGGTCTTCAAATTCGCCGAGGCCGAGATCGACCGGCTTTCCCGGTACCTGCGGGAACTCGGGCAGGGCACCAGCGTGACCTACCACGGCGAGGATCGCGACTGGCTGCTCGGCCTCACCCGGGTGGTCGGTTCGAACATCGACGCGACCAGCCTGTCCAGCGTGGACGGCTGGGGCCAGGAGGGCTCCGCCGACGGCGGGTTATGGAACAGCGACCTGGGCTGGCGGTACCTGGAGGCGCAGCGCGAGGCGATCCGCCGCGGCGTGACGATCCGGCGGATCTTCATCGTGGACCTGCCCGACGTACCGAACCCGCCCGACTTCACCGCCATCCTGCGGTTGCAGGCCGAGCACGGGATCAAGGTACGGACGTTGCGGTTGCGGCCGGTCAGCGATACCCAGCGGATGCTGTTCGACTTCATCGTGATGGACGGCGTGCTCAGCTACGAGCCGAGAATCGCCTCGGGACCGCAGCACAGCTCGCCGATCGTGGTCAGCACGACGCTCTACACCGATGAGGCGTGGGTGAGCGACCGGATCCAGCGGTACGAGGAGCTGTGGAACGCCGGTGAGGACTTCGTGCTCCCGGAGCAGCCGGGCGTACCGGCGCCACAGCCGAGCTGATCAGCCCATGGCGTACCCGGTCGCGACGATCATCCCGACGTCGTGGCGCAGCGGGTTCGGCGTCTCGATCTCCACGACCTGTACGTTGTGCGCGACCGCCGACAGCGCCTGTTTCACTTGGACTGCGCCATGAACGCGGTGGCGAACGGCGCGTCCTTGGTCAGCGCCCGGACGAAGCGGCGTACCGCCTTCTCGAACTCCGCCAACTCGGTGGACAGCGAGCACGCGACGAAGAACATGCAGCCGAGGTCCCATCGGGCGGTCGGCAGCCGGAAGACGGTGCCCTGTCTGACCGTGGTGAGGTCGCGGAACCGGGCGCGCGGATCGGCTACCTCGGCATATGTCGCATTCACCCGGTAGATCGCCCAGAAATCGTCCCAGTTCCGGTCGTACCCCGGTTTCTGCTGCTCCAGCCAGGTGACGTTGGACGCGGAAAGCTCCCGCAGTTCCAGGCTCCGGCAGAACGGCAGCATCGCCAGTGACGGGTACAGGTTGGCCCCGGGGCCCACGTCGACGCCCCGACCATTCCGGACGCCGGAGCGTGCGAAGAAGTCGCGAATCAGTCGTACGATTTCCCGGTCGTCGTCGCGTACCGACAGATAATTATGGTCGCGGTATTCGACCGAGTCGAAAACGTCCCAGTCGACGTCGGAATTGAGCGTCGGCGCCACGGCGGTGCGCACTAAGGCAGGCAGCTCCGTCGTCGTATGTGCCCCGGTCATCCGAGGTCACCCTTTCCGGTGGAGTCGGCCGTCCTCGGCGACTCGAATCGTCGGACAAACACATCGTCGGCCCGTCACCTTGCTACCGTAGGCTATTGATCGCCCCGGTTGTGCGCTACCTACGGCCGAAGAACTCAGCCATCTGTCCGATGGTAAACCGGCGGACAAAGTCATCCGGCCCACTCGCGGATACCCGACGCCTCCGGCGGGAAGCCTTTCACCCGGTCGGGCGAAGCGCGAACCAGCCCCGGAAGCGGATCCGCAACACGTCCCCCTCGGGCTCGCCGTCCGGCCCGAGCCGGACCATGGCGCCGGACAGCGTCACGGTGCCGAAGCCGGGCTGTGCGCGCGAGGGCGCCCGGTCCACCACGGCCAGCCGGCTGGCCAGCCGGTCACCGGCGTACACGGGGGCGGTCCAGCGCAGCTCCTCCAGGCCCGGCGAGGCGGCCGCCGCGGCCCGGGCCAGGACGTGGTCGACGTACGCCCGCATGAACAGGCTCACCGTGAAGAAGCCGCTCGCGATCGGCGCCCCGTACGCGCTCTCCGCGGCCAGCGCCTCGTCCACGTGGTACCACTGCGGGTCGAACCGCCGAGCGAACGCGAGCATCTCCGCCCCGTCGACGGTCGTCTCGCCGAGGTCGAAGACCATGCCCGGGATCAGGTCGTCGTAGAAGACGTCGGCCTGGGTACCCGTCCCCGACAACGTCACTGACGCGTCACCGGTTCCCCGGTCAGTTCCTCGACCCCCGCGTCACTGCTCGCCGCGACGAACACGAACCGCCGGTACGACCAGAACCGGAACAGCGTGCCGAACACCAGGCCGAAGCCCTGGGCCGCGATGGTGTCGGCGAGCTGGTTGTGGAAGACCTGGGGCCAGTAGTGGCCCAGTACGGCGTGGCTGACGCCCAGGCAGGCCAGGGCGATGCCGAGCCCGACGGCGTTGAAGAAGAAGTAGAGGCCGTACTCGCGGCGCAGGCCCGAGCGCTCCCGGTCGCGCCAGGTCCAGAACCGGTTGCCGATGAAGGCCACGGTGGCGGCGACGACGGTGGAGGCGACCTTCGCCCAGAACCAGCCCAGCGGGGACCGGTACAGCGCGGTGTAGATGGACAGATCGATGAGGTACGAGAAGGCCCCGACCACGCCGAACTTGCCCAGTTCGCGGACCAGGTGACCGAAGCGTTCCCACAGCGCCTTCATCACCGGGGCAGCGTACCGAGGCCGGGGCGTCGGGGACGAATGCCGAAGGGTCTATGCGCAATGGTGCTCCGTACCGGATAAATATGAGCTCCACCGCGCAGCGTACCGGAAAATCTTGCGCGCTTGTGCGTTTTTTCACAAGCTCAGCCCATGCCCGGCGCGGCGTTGCGGCTTACGCTGACGTCAATCCATCAGCGCTTCCTCAGTGGGTGGATTCGTCGGTCTTTCGACCACAAAGGAGAGTCGCCAATGTCCGCGCCGGCCGTCATCGCAGGGCTCGACCAGGCCCCGACATCGCACCAGCGACTGCTCTCCTGGGTACACGAGGTCGCCGAACTCACCACGCCCGACCGGGTGGTGTGGTGCGACGGATCGGCCGCCGAATGGCAGCGGCTGACCGGTGACCTCGTCGACGCGGGCAGCCTGGTACCGCTGAACCCGGAGAAGAAGCCCAACTCCTTCTGGGCCCGCACCGACCCGTCCGACGTGGCCCGGGTCGAGGAGCGCACCTTCATCTGCTCGGTGGACGAGGCCGACGCCGGCCCGACGAACAACTGGATGGCGCCGGCGGAGATGAAGCGGGTGATGACCGACCTGTACCGCGGCTGTATGCGCGGCCGCACGATGTACGTCATCCCGTTCTGCATGGGTCCGCTGAC
>VAXX01000406.1 GCA_005885115.1 Actinomycetota bacterium
CGCCCTGCACGCTCCGGCGCCCGAGGCGCTGGCCGCGGCGTGGGTGCTGCTGCGCGAGACGTTGGTCGTCCGGGGCGTCGCGCCACGGGCGTCCAAGGAGGCGGTGGCCATGGCCGTGTCGATGGCCAACGCCTGCCCGTACTGCGCGACCATCCACAGCAACAATCTGGGTACCCTCGGCGGTCTGGTCGGCGGATCCGCTCCCACCGACGACGGGCCGGCGCCGAGCGAGGCCGAACTCGAGGACGTGATCAGCTGGGCGATGCCCGCCGACGGCCGTCCCCGGGCCGCCAAGCCACCGTTCCCGCCGGCCCAGGGCCCGGAGCTGGCCGGCGTGGCGGTGCTGCTGCACTACTTCAACCGCATGGTCAACGTCTTCCTGCGGGACGTCCCGCTACCGCCCGGGGTACCGGCGCTGGCGCTCTCGCCCGTGCTGCGGGTCCTGGGCTGGGTGATGGCCGGCGCGACCCGGCGCCCGCACCTGCCCGGGAACTCGCTGGACCTGCTGCCGGCCGCGCCGCTACCGGAGGATCTGTCCTGGACGGTCGGCAACGCGACCATGGCGCAGGCGTTCGGCCGGGCCTGCGCCGCGATCGACGACGCCGGTGTCGAGCAGCTCGTCGCCGGACTGCCGGACGCCGAACGGCCCGCCGGGCGGCTGGCCCTCCTGGTCGCGTTCGCCTCGTACCAGGTGGACGCCGGGGTGATCGCGAACTGCCGCCGGGCCGGCGCCGACGACCGTACGCTGGTCGAAATCACCTCCTGGGCGGCGATGGCGGCGGCCCGCTGGCAGGGCGGCCTGCTCCCGATGCCTGACTAGAGTCCGGACAGCATGCACATCGCTTACAAATTTGGATAATTGCTCCGAAGTCAAGTACGCGTTGGTGCCTCTGTAACTTAGAAGACAGCCAAACTAAGGTATTGGATGGTCAGCCTTCGATGGTATCGTCGTTACCCATCGGGGCTAATTAGGACGCTGAGAGTATTGGTGGCCTGGTCGGGTCAGGCTGCTTTGTAAGAACCCAAGGCATTGGGTGAGCGGATCCACACGGTTTCAGCACCTGACCAACATCCGTTCAACGACCGCTTGACCACGATGTCGTGGCGCCTGAGCAGGGCAAACGTTGTGCGCCTGCTGGACCGCAGCCAGCGGTCCCAGTCGGCGCAAACGAATTCTCTCCGTGGTGCCTGGATTCTTCAATGCGTCCTGGGGAATGGAGTTGATTCGCCGTGCACAACGCCGTCGAACGAGCCATCTCGATCATGTGGGATCGCTATCACGAACCGTTATCACTCGACGCAATGGCTGATTCCGCCTTTCTCAGTCGTTTCTACTTCTCGCGGTTGTTCCGGTCCAAGACGGGCACTTCGCCAGGCCGGTTCCTGACCGCGATCCGGCTCTACAAGGCCAAGAACCTGCTCCTGGAAACCGACCTGAGCGTCACGGACGTGGCGTACGCCGTGGGCTACAACAGCCTGGGCACCTTCATCAGCCGGTTCACCCGCAGTGTGGGGATCTCGCCGGCCCGGTACCGGTGGCTCGCCGAGCACGGCATGCCACAACTGTCCCGGACCGGTCCCGCCGGCCCGCGGGTACGGGCCACGATCAGCGGCAAGCTCGTCCTGCCGCCGGTCGACGTACCGGTCAAGGTCTACGTCGGCGCCTTCGACACCCCGCTCGTGCAGGGCGTTCCGGCGGCCTGCGCCATCCTCGAAGCCTCCGGCGAGTACGTGCTGCACGACGTACCGGAGGGGGAGTGGTACCTGCGGGCCGCGGCTATCGCCCTGGACAACGTCGCCACCCAGCCGTCCATGCGGCAACCCCTGGCGGTCGGCGCGTACGACGCACTGGCCGTGTCCGCCGGTGCCGATCTGGCCGTGGACCTGGAGCTGCACCCCACCGGTGTCTTCGACCTGCCCATCCTGGTCGCGCTGCCGGAGCTGGACAACGGTCGTACCCGGCGGGGCTTCGCCCGCCACGACGGGCACCTCGCGCGCTCGTCCCGGCTGTTGCAGGAAGCTCGCTAGCGCCTCCTCGCGCCCCGCCGTCGCGGTTCTCGCCCTACCGCGTCGCCGGGGCCGCGTGGTGTGTGGCCCCCTCGTCCGCCGAACCGGCGCGACCGGCCTGCGCCGCCGTCAGCCGCCCGGTACGGTGCAGCCACCGCACGGTGTCGGTGAGCGTCCGGGTGAAGGGTCGCGCCGCGAGTCCCGCGGACGGCGCCCCGGCCTCGGGCCGGGCGTCGCAGGCGCAGACATAGCAGGCGCCGTACTCGGCGGGGATGTGCCACGGCCACACCCGCTGGATCAGGTCGGTGGCGTACGCGAAGGGCAGCATCGCCCGGGCCGGCAGGAACACGGTCGGCAAGCGGCGGCCGGTGATCTCGCGTACCGCGCGGACGAAGTCGCGGGTGCTCAGGTAGGCGCCGGGGCCGAAGTACCGGTTCCCGTCCTCGGTGGGCACGCTCAGCAGCGCCGCGTGCAGGGCCGCCGTGTCGCGGACGTCGCCGACCGGGAACCCACCGGTGGGCCACATCGGCATCAGGCCGCGCAGCATGTTGCGCAGCCGGGCGTTCTGGTCGCCGAGCTTCGGGTCGTCCGGGCCGAGCAGGGCGGGCGGGTAGCTGATGACGACCGGATCGCCGTCGGCCTGGTACCGCCGGGCGATCCGTTCCGCGGCCGCCTTGCTGGACAGGTACGTCTCCCCGGCCGTACCCGGCGGCGACTGCGGTCCCACCACGCCGTCGGTGGCGGGCAGCATGGCCCCGAACGTGGACACGTGTACCGTGCGCCCGACCCCGAACCGGCGGGCCGCCGCGAGCACCAGCTCGGTACCGCGGACGTTGGTGCTTCTGGTCTCCGCGTGGGAGCGGCTGTCGAACGAGTAGACCGACGCCGCGTGGATGATCACGTCGACTCCGCGTACCGCCCCGGCCACCGCCGTCTCGTCGGTGACGTCACCGGCCGCGACCTCCACCGCGTCGGCCGGTACGGACAGCGGCGACAGCGCCGGGGCGACCCGGTCGGGGTCGCGCGCCAGGACGCGGACCCGGTGCCCGGCGGCCCTCAGCGCCGCGACGGTATGCGTCCCGACGAACCCGGTTCCACCAGTGACGAGTACCAGCATCGCCGTTCTCCTCTCCGCCCGCGCCCGCGTACGCATGACGGGCGGCTCGATCCTTCCTCCTCCCACCGTCGCCGGCTTCTCCGAGCGTGCCGTTGTCGACAGGCGCTTCGCCGCAGCTCAGAGGGCAACTGGGGAGTGGGTACGGGGCCCGCGGCTTCGAGACGATGGGAACGCTTGTCCGTCAGCGTCGGATGATTGGGAGCAGCAGGTGGCCGGCACCATCAGGGCGCTCAGGCGCCGCATGTTCACCCCGAACGTCTCCGAGGTCCGCGTGTCCACCCGGGGATTCCACGACAAGGGAGCCGAGGCCCGGACCGTCCTGGAGACGGTCGGGACCTCGTTCCTGACCGGACTCTCCTCGGCCGCCGGCGCCCGCCGGGTACCCGACGTCGACGCCGACATCGCCGGCCTGCC
>VAXX01000407.1 GCA_005885115.1 Actinomycetota bacterium
CGCCGTCGCGGAACGGCAGCGCCAGCGCGTCCCCGGCGAGCAGGCTCACCTCGGGACGGGCCGCCCGACCGGCGCGCAGCATGCCCAGCGAGAGGTCCACGCCGACCGCGCTGGCGCCCGAACGGGCCAGCTCCTGGGTGGATACGCCGGTGCCGGCGGCCAGGTCCAGGACCAGCTCGCCGGGGCGCGGGTCCAGGGCCCGGCGGGTGGCCCGGCGCCAGAGCCGGTCCTGCCCGAACGACAGTACGGTGTTGGTCCGGTCGTACCGGCTGGCCACCCCGTCGAACATCGCCGCGATCTCGTGCGGCTCCTTGTCCAGGTCGGCGCGGGTCATCGAGGCTGGAGTACGGGCAGCGCGATCGAGGAGAAGTGCGAGGTCACCCGCTCGTCGGTCGGGTCGTCGGCCGGGGTCCGGTGCACCTTCAGGTGCCGGTACAGGGTGTCGCGCTGGGCCGGGATCCGGCCGGCGGAGCGGATCATCCAGACCAGCTCGGTGAGCTTGGAGCGGTGCCGGGCACCGGCCGAGGAGATGACGTTCTCCTCCAGCATGATCGAGCCGAGGTCGTCCACGCCCAGGTGCAGGGAGAGCTGCCCGACGTCCTTGCCGGTGGTCAGCCAGGACGACTGAAGGTGGTTGACGTTGTCGAAGAACAGCCGGGCCACCGCGACGAACCGCAGGTACTCCAGGCTGGTGCACTGGGTACGACCCTTGAGGTGGTTGTTCTCCGGTTGGTACGTCCACGGGATGAAGGCCCGGAACCCACCGGTGCGATCCTGGACGTCGCGGATCATCCGGATGTGCTCGATGCGTTCGGCGTTGGTCTCGCCGGTACCCATCATCATCGTCGCGGTCGACTCGATGCCCAGCCCGTGCGCGATCTCCATCACCGCGAGCCACCGCTCGCCGGACTCCTTCAACGGCGCGATGGCGGTACGGGGCCGGGCCGGCAGCATCTCCGCACCCGCGCCGGCGATCGAGTCCAGCCCGGCCGCCCTGATCCGACGCAGCGCCTCCTCGATGTCCACCCCGGACACCTTGGCCATGTGCAGCACCTCGGACGGCCCGATGGAGTGGATCACGAGCTGCGGGTACGCCGCCTTGACCGTGGAGAACAGCTGCTCGTAGTACTCGACGCCGTAGTCGGGGTGGTGGCCGCCCTGGAGCATCACCTGGGTGGCGCCGAGGTCGACCGCCTCGCCGCACCGCCGCAGGATCTCCTCCATCGGGTGCGACCAGCCCTCCTCGTGCCTGGGGGCGCGGTAGAAGGCGCAGAACTTGCACGCGGTGACGCAGACGTTGGTGTAGTTGATGTTCCGGTCGATCAGGTACGTGACGATGTCGTCCGGGTACCGGCGGCGGCGTACCGCGTCGGCGGCCTCACCGAGCTCGTGGAACGGCGCGTCGGTGTAGAGCAGCAGGGCCTCCTCCGCGCTGATCCGGCCGCCGTCGGCGGCGCGCTGGAGGATGTCGGCAAGCTCCCCGGTCATCGTCACACCTGCGAGGGTACCGACTCGCCCGCTACCGGGGCACGCCACCCATGATCAGCGGAGTGAAGGCCAGCGCCCAGAACAGGGCGAACAGCCCGTCCAGGTGGGACGGTGTACACATCCACCGGACGATCCCGTTCGGCCGGTGCGCGAGTATCCGCTGCTTGCGCCCGGGCGGTCCGTCCTGCCACCGGTGCGGATCCCAGCGCTCGACCGGGAAGCCGCGCCAGCCGACCACCAGGAGTACGGTCAGCCGCCCGATCTGTACGAGGACCGAACAGATCGCGAACATGCCGGTGAACGCGGCGACCGTCATGACCGGGATCAGCACCGGATCGGCGCCGGCCCCGAGCAGTCGACGGGCGAAGGCGCAGACGATGAAGGTCGGCAGGGACGCGACGAAGACGCATATCCACGCGGTGAACCGGACGGCGGTGCCGACCATCGCGTCGTCGGCGGTCTCCGGGCGGCGGCGGGCGTCCGCGCGTACGTCCGCCGGGGTGGACCGGTGTCGCGCGCCCCGGTTGACGTACCCGGCCAGCGGGACCGCCGTCACGATCACCGCGAGCCGGCCGGCGTCCCGCAGCGGCCGACCGACCTCGACCTGTTCGCGGCTCGGCGCCAGCGCGAGCCGCGCCTGGGCCGCGGCCCGCCCTCTCCGCCTCTGGCGCCGGCCTCTCGCCGCCATCGTGCCCCCGTGATGTCTGCCGATCTCCCCGACCATCATCACCGGCCCGGTCAACCACGTAGGGTCGGCCCATGGCCCAGATGCGCTACCGCCGGCTCGGTACCTCCGGACTTGTCGTATCCGTCGTCGGGCTCGGGTGCAACAACCTGGGTCGCAAGCTGGACCTGGACGGTACCCGGGCGGTGGTCGACGCGGCGATCGAACACGGAATCACCCTGTTCGATACCGCCGACATCTACGGAGACCCGCACGGCGCCTCGGAGGAACTGCTCGGCGCCGCCCTGAAGGGGCGCCGGGACGAGGTCGTGGTGGCGACCAAGTTCGGGATGGAC
>VAXX01000408.1 GCA_005885115.1 Actinomycetota bacterium
CCGCGAAGTCGTGGTGCAGCGGGTACGTGCCCGGGACCTCGCCCTCGGCGTTGGTGAAGGTGCGACCGTTGACGTTGATCGACGGCGTACACGGGACCGGGGTGTTGACGTTGATCTTCCCGGCCTCCAGCAGGTTGGTCGCGGTGATCGCCTTGAACATCGACCCCGGCGGTACCTGCGCGGTCAGGGCCAGGTCGAGGTTGGCCGGCCCGGGACCGTTGGCCACGGCCAGGATGGCACCGTCGCTGATCCGGATCGCGACCAGGGCGGCGGGCTGCGCGGAGGCGGCCAGCGCGGCGTCGGCGGCGTTCTGCGTCCTCGTGTCGATCGTCGTCTTCAGCGGCTTGCCGTCGACCGGCGGGTGCTGGAACAGGATCTTGTCGGCCTCGTTGGGCTTGCCCGGGACGCTGACCGTGACGCCGGACGTACCGCGCAGCTGGTCGTCGTACGCCTCCTGGAGGCCACCGAAGCCGACCAGGTCACCGAGCTGGTACCTACCCGGTTTGGCGTCCATCCGCTCCTTGGTGACCTCGCCCACGGTGCCCAGCAGGGCGCGGGCGAAGACACTGGTCAGCCCGAGCGGGCGGGTGGAACTGTGGAAGACGGTGCCGCCCAGTTCGTGGATCTGGGGCCGGACCTGCTGGTACACGCTGTCCCGCAGGAGTACCACCTCGACGAAGTCGCCGGCCTTGGCCGCCTTGACCCGGCCGGCGAGGTCGCTGAGGTCGACATCGACGTGGGCCGCCTTGAACGCGTTGCCGAGCGTCTGGACCAGCGCGTTGACGTCACCCTTGACCTGGCCCGGGTCGATGCCGATGTCGACCACGGTCTGGGTGGTGAAGATCGGCTGGCCGGAGCCGTCGAGGATGTCCCCGCGCTTGGCCGGTTCGGTCTTGAGCTTGAGCGCGTCACCGTCAGCGACCTGCGGCGCGAACACCGCCGGCTCCCAGATCGGCCGCCACTTGTCCTTCTCGAACCTCAACCGCAGTGAGGTCTGGTACGCCCAGCTCGCTCCGCCGATCGGCCAGGACACGTCGATCGGTACCGTCGCGTCGTTCTTGTTGACGGTGGCCTTGCCGGACTTGAGCGCCGGCTTGGTGGCGGCCAGGTCGCCGGCGAGCGCCTTGATCTTCGCGGCGACGTCGGGGCCGGCAAGCTGGGCGCCGTCCGCCGAGATGATCGTCAGGTCACCGGGAAAGGTGCCCGAGCGCCAGCCGTCGAGGAACTTGGCCACCGCCGGGTCGGGCGAGGGCTGGCTGGAGCACGCGGCCAGGTCGCCGAGCAGGGCCAGAACGGCGACCAGGACGGTGGTACGGGCGGTGGTCCGGCGGGTCAGCAAGATACCTCCAACGGGCTCCGCAGCATTGTGACCTACCGGTACGACACCCGCAGCCCCTTCGTACCCGACCCGGGGGTACGAAGGTGGGGCTGACCCGGCCGGCGGGACGAATAAGCTGGGGCTGACGGACCCCACAACGTCGTGGGGCGGAAAGGTATGTACCTATGAAGCGGCGTACGGCGGACTCGGCCAGACCGGAGGTACCGACCGGTCCGGCGGACTGGGCGGCGCTCGGCGGGCCACCCGTACCCGGCGCCGACGCGAGCGTCACCGAGCCTGAGGACAGCGACCTGCACGAGCCGATGCCCGACGCGGAGCGCCGGCGAGATGGTCGCGGACGCCCGGGCCCACCGGGAGCTGGCCGGCCAGCGGGTACCGGGGGAGCTGCGGCTGCGGATCAGCGATACGGCCAACGGCGAGCTGACCAAGCTGGAGATCGTCATCGACGACATGCCGTTCCTGGTCGATACGGTGACGGCGGCACTGGCCTCCCACAACCTGTCGGTACACCTGCTGGTGCACCCGCTCGTCGTGGTCCGCCGGGAGCCGCTGGGCCGGCTGGTCGAGGTGCACGCCGACGTGGAGCCCGACGACGCGATCGCCGGTGACCTGGTCGAGAGCTGGATGCTGCTGCACGTGGACCGGGTACGCGACGCGGCCGGGCGGGACGAGCTGCTGCGCGAGCTCAAGCGGGTGCTGACCGACGTACGCGAGGCCGTCGAGGACTGGCCCAAGATGCGGGCCCGCGCGCTGGCCCTGGCCGACGAGCTGTCCGAGGCCGACCTGCCGGTACCCGACCGGGACATCACCGACTCGGTGGAGCTGCTGCGCTGGCTGGTCGACGACCACTTCACCTTCCTCGGGTACCGGGAGTACCGGCTGGTCGACGGGGAGCGGATCGAGGCTCAACTCGGGACCGGGCTGGGGATACTGCGCGGGGACCAGACCCAGCCGCGCCGGCTGTCCACGCTCTCCCCGGAGGCCCAGGCCCAGGTGATGGAGCAGCGGCTGCTCATCATCACCAAGGCCAACTCCCGGTCCACGGTGCACCGCTCGGCGTACCTGGACTACATCGGTTTCAAGATTTTCGACGCGGACGGCACGGTCGTCGGGGAACGGCGGTTCCTCGGGCTGTTCTCGTCGGCGGCGTACCAGGGCTCGGTCCGGGAACTTCCGGTCGTGCGCCGCAAGGTGGCGGCGGTGCTGGAGCGTTCGGGCCTGTCCCCGCGCAGCCACTCGGGCCGGGACCTGATCGCGGTGCTGGAGGACTACCCGCGCGACGAGCTGTTCCAGATCAAGACCGACGACCTGTACGACGCGGTGATGGGCGTCCTGCGGCTGGCCGGGCGCCGGCAGTTGCGGCTGTTCGTGCGCACCGACGCCTACGGGCGGTTCATCTCCTGCCTGGTGTTCCTGCCCCGGGATCGGGTGACCACCGAGAACCGGCTGCGCATCCAGGACATCCTGCTGCGCGAGCTGAACGGGATCGGCGTGGACTACGCCACCCGGGTCGGCGAGGCGCCGCTGGCCCGGATCCACTTCATCGTGCGTACCGACCCGGAGCACCCGCCGGGCCACGTCGACGTGCCGGCCATCCAGGAGAAGCTGTCCGAGGCGACCCGGGACTGGGACGACGACTTCCGGGTGATCCTCGAGCGCAAGCTCGGCGAGCAGCAGGGCCGGGACCTGTTCGAGCGGTACGCCGCCGCGTTCCCGGACGCGTACAAGGACGAGCACACGCCCTTCGAGGCGGTCAAGGACATCGCCAAGCTGGAGCTGCTGGACGAGCCCGGTGAGCTGTCCATGCACGTGTACCGGCGGCGGCAGGACGACCGCAACGTACGGTTCAAGGTCTTCCGGTACGGCGAGGCGATGATGCTGTCCACCGTCCTGCCGGTCCTGCACTCGCTGGGCGTACGGGTGACCGACGAGCGCCCGTACGAGATCAACCGGTCGGATGCCCAGATCAACCTGTGCGACTTCGGGCTGATCCTGCCCGACGGCGCCCGGGAGCTGCCGGTGATCCGCCCGCACATGGAGAACGCCTTCTCCGCCACCTGGCGGGGCGAGGCCGAGGTGGACGGGTTCAACGAGCTGGTGGTCCGGGCGGGGCTGACCTGGCGGCAGGTGGTGCTCCTGCGGGCGTACGCGAAGTACCTGCGCCAGGCCGGTACCGTCTATTCGCAGGAGTCGATGGAAGGCGCACTGATCGCCAACCCGGAGATCGCCGAGCTGCTGGTACGGCTGTTCGAGACCCGCTTCTCCGTCGCCGACGGGCTGTCCGACGAGGACCGGTCGCTGCGCAGCAAGGAGCTGGTGACCTC
>VAXX01000168.1 GCA_005885115.1 Actinomycetota bacterium
AACAGGGCGGGAACCAGCGTGATCGGCGCGAGGACCGCGAACGGGCGGATCAACCGGCGCCGGGTGTCCGGCCGCAGCAACCGGCTGATCAACACGCTGCCCAGGAAGCAGCCCAGCGGTGTGGCCATCATGATCAGGCCCTGGGCCAGGCCGCGGGCGTGCGGGTTGTGCGGTTCGAGCTGCCCGGCCCAGGCCGCGGCCAGCCCTTCCGGCGGGACGGTGAACAGGTTGACCGCGAGGACGGTGACCGCGATCGCCCGCAGGACGGGGGTACCGAACACGACGCGGAACCCCTGCGCGGTCTCCCGGAGCAGGTGGGTCCGTTGGGCCTGCGCGAGCACCGGCGGGCGGGCGCGTATCCCGAACCGGGCCAGTACGGCCGAGGCGAGGAAGGTACCGGCGTCGACGAGCAGGGCCAGCCGGGGGTGGATCGCGGCCAGCGCCGAGCCGCCGAGGTACCCGACGATCTGCGCGCCCTGCCACGTGCTGGTCTGGATGGCCAGGCCCAGGACGTACCGGTCGCCGTCGAGCACCCGGGGCAGCAGCGCCGACCGGGCCGCCTCGAACGGCGGGTTGAGCAGCGCGGCGAGGAACAGCAGCGCCAGGGTGGCCGGGATCGGCAGGTGGAGTACGGCGATCGTGGCGATCATGAGCGCGCGGAACACGTCGCAGAGGATCATGACGGTCCGGTGCCGGTACCGTTCGGCCAGCGCCGCCAGTACCGGGCCGCCGAGGATCCAGGGCAGGAAGCTGATCGCGAAGGCGGCCGCGGAGCTGGTGATCGAGCCGGTCTGGACGTACACCAGGGCGGTGACCGCGGCCTTGGCGACGTAGTCACCGATCCAGGACAGCGTGCTCGCGGAGAAGATCGCCCGGTACTCACTGTTGGCGAAAACTTCACTGAACGTAGCCGCCCGGCGCTCGGCTTGCGTTTCGTGGGACACCGGCGGGGTCCTCCATGCTGTTACTTCGGCGCCGTATCAATCCTGGGTCAGTACGGATTCTGCCCGATCGTCCGAGCCATGACTAGGGCGAACGGTTGACCTGCCGGTCGGGAACCCGAACGAACGGACGATATACGACAAAGCGGTTAAGTGGGACCGCCCTGCCCTGTTTCGGTACCGGTCGCTCCCGACTCGACCTCGACCGGCTCCTCGACGGCCGGACCGGTCGCGCCGGGCCGCAGGTACACCCGGGTGTTGGGCAGTTGGGCGGCGATGCCGGCGGCGGCGAGCGCCTCGCTGAGCCGGCGGCGCAGCTCGCGCCCGACCCGCCACTGCGCGTCCGAGACGGTCTTGACGGTGGTCCGCAGCAGCGCCCCCTCGACGGTGATCTGCTCGACGCCCAGCACCTCCGGCGGCTCGATCAGATCCTCCGCGTACGCCGGATCGTCGGCCATCCCCGCGGCCGCGTCCCGGATCACCTCCACCGCCCGGTCCACCGCCGCGAACCCGATCGGTACGTCCACCACCACGACCGCCCAGCCCTGGCTCTTGTTGCCGACCCGGGTGATCTCCCCGTTGCGGATGTACCACAGCACCCCGCGGTTGTCCCGGATCGTGGTGATCCGCAGGCCGACCGCCTCGACCGTCCCGCTCGCCTCCCCGACGTCGACCACGTCGCCGACCCCGTACTGGTCCTCCAGCAGCATCGACAGCCCGGCCAGCAGGTCCTTGACCAGGGTCTGCGCGCCGAACCCGAGCGCCACCCCGACGATTCCGGCGCTGGCCAGCAGCGGACCGAGGTCGACGCCGAGCTGACCGAGGATGAGCAGGCCGGCGACTGAGTACACGGTCACCGAGGCGGCGCTGCGCAACACCGAGCCGATCGCCTCGGCGCGTTGCCGGCGCCGCTCCGGGAACAGCATGGTCGCCTCGCTCAGCGAGCTGGGCAGCCGCTCCTTCAGGGGCCGCAGGATCGTCGGTACGGCGCTCGCGGTGGTGGTCCGGACCAGCCGGTTGATCGCGCGGTGCAGCAGGTACCGGGCGATCATCGCGACGATCACGATCAGCAGGATCTGGGCCGGTTTGAGCAGGAGGTAGTAGCTGCCCGAGGCGAGCCACCGCTGCCCGGTCTGGTCGTAGATCCACTGGCACAGGCCGCTGGTCCGGGCGCAGTCCGGCGTCGCCGAGGGCGAGGGCGCCGGTACCTCGACGGGAAGCGCCACGTAGCCGGCCAGCAAGGGGGTCACGTGGACCTTCGTACCCCATGCCCCCGCGTCTGTCACCGGCGCCCCGCCATCCCGTACCGGGGCGAACCGGACATGACGTCGCCGATGTCACCGAACCTTCACCGCAGGGGAAGCATATTTGTACGTGCAATCAGGAGATCTATCAGGGACTATTGGCGCACGGAGTCTTCCGTGGCGGCCAGGAAGGTGACCACGATGCCTGACATACGACGCACAGCCAGCTCGACCGCGTTGGTGCTCAACCAGACGTACGAGCCGCTGTGTGTCGTGTCGGTGCGCCGCGCCGCCATTCTCGTCCTGGCCGGCAAGGCCGTGTGCGTCGCCGACGGCGACGGGGTCCTGCACAGCGCCCGTGAGTCGCTGCCCGTCCCGCTGGTGATCCGGCTCACCCGGTACGTCCGGGTGCCGTACCGGACCCACGTGGGCCTGTCCCGCCGGGCGATCTTCGCCCGGGACGGCGGCCGGTGCGCGTACTGCAAGGGACCGGCGGAGACCATAGACCACGTGCTGCCACGCAGCCGGGGCGGTCGGCACGCGTGGGAGAACGTCGTAGCCGCCTGCGCCCGGTGCAACCACACCAAGGGCGACCGTACGCCAGCCGAGCTCGGCTGGCGTTTGCATGCGTCCCCCGTCGCGCCCAAGGGCCTCGCGTGGCGGGTGCTCGGGCACCGTACCCCGGACCCGCGCTGGGCCGACTGGCTGGACCTGCCGCGCGCCGCGTAGCTTGTCGGAGCGGCGCCCGGTCAGCGCTTGTCAGCGGCCCAGCAGGGTTGCGAAGACCACCACGTTGTCGGCGTACCCGAGTGGGCCGCCCACCCAGCGACCGCCGCAGGTGATCAGGCGCAGCACCGGCCGGGTCCGCTCGCCGAAGACCTCGACGGTGGGCAGCGCCGACTTCGGGTACTCGCGGATGGCGTCCACCCGGAACACCGCGACCCGCCGGTCCCGGCGGGTGACCTCGATGCGGGTACCGGGCCGGAGCGCACCGAGCCGGTAGAAGACCGCCGGTCCGGACCGGTCGTCCACGTGCCCGACGATCACCGAGGCGCCGGGCTCACCCGGGGCCGGTCCCTCGGCGTACCACCCGGCGGTTTCGGCCTGCTCCAGCGGGGGCGGGTCGATCGCCCCGTTCCGGGCCCGGCCGACCGCCTCGACCCGCGCCCGTACCCCGATCGCGGGAATGGTGATCCCGACCGGCCGGGAGTACGGCAGCGCCGGACCGGCCGGGCCGCCGTCGAGCGCGCCCCAGCCGGGTACGGACGGCGGGGCCACGCCCAGCTCGGCCAGGCCCATCCCGGTCCCGAACAGACCGAGGGTGAGCAGGCCCACGGCGGCCAGCGCCCGGCCGGGCACGGGTCAGGTCCGCCGGCGCCGGGTCAGCAGCAGCAGGCCGGCGCTGATCGCGGCGACACCGCCGGCCAGGATCAGCCCGCCGCCGGTACCGGCGGTGCCGCCGCCGCCGGTCGCCGGTCCCGGCCCGGTGGCGGACGGGGACGGGGACGGCGAGGGGGACGGCGTGCTCTGCGCGCTCACCGAGACCACCCAGAGCGTGGTGGACGCGCTGGTGGTACCGCCGGGGCAGGTCAGCGTCACGGTGTAGCCCTGAGCGGCGGTACCGGCGGGGATCGCCGCCGAACCGGTGAGCACGCCGTTGACCACGGTCATCGGTACCGGTGCCAGGAACGCTCCCGACGCGGCGCTCGCCGAGGCGACCCCGGTGCCGCAGTCCCCGGTGATGGTCACCGTCGTGCCCGCCGTGGCCGTGGTCGGTGCCACCGCCACGCTCGCGTCCGGGGCCGCCCCGGCCGTCCCCGGCAGGGCGGTCGGCCCGAGCGCGAGCCCGACGAGGACCCCGCGGAGTACCCCCATGTGCTGATCTTCGCCCGTTCGCGGGGCCGCTGTCCGCGGATTCAGGTGACCCGGGCACGCTCGGCGGGAAATTCCCGGTGCCGGCCGGCCTGCACCAGTGCGCGCAGCCGGGACATCGCGATATGGACGTCGACAAATCTGGTGTAGAGCGGCGCCAGGCCCAGTCGCAGCCGGTCCGGGACCCGGTGGTCGGGGATCACCCGGGCCGCCTTGAGCGCCTGGCAGATCCGCCAGGCGTCCGGGTGGTGCAGCGTGACGTGCGCCCCGCGCCGCGCGTCCTCCCGGGGGGACGCCAGGCGGAAGCCGAGCGGCGCGAGCCAGGCGTCGTGCAGTTCGATGAGGTACGCACCCAATGCGCGCCCCTTGCGCGCGATGGCCCCGATCCCCGCCTCGGCACTGAGCCGGGCCCCTTCGAGCACCGCGTACCCGCCGAGCACCGGGGGCGTACCCACGAGGAACCGCTCGATCGTGTCCACGGGTGCGTACCCGGTGCCCATGCCGAACTGGTCGGACTGCCCGAACCAGCCCTGGATCGGCTGGCGCAGTACGGGCTGCAGGTCCCGCCGCACGTACAGGAACGCCGGTGCCCCGGGCCCGGCGTTGAGGTGCTTGTACGTACACCCGACGGCGAGATCCACACCGGCCGCAGCGAGCCCGACCGGTACCGCCCCGGCCGAGTGGCACAGGTCCCACAGCACCAGGGCGCCGGCCTCGTGTACGGCGGCGGTGATGCCCGGCAGATCGCACACGGCGCCGGACCGGTACGCCACGTGCGACAGGCTCACCAGCGCGACGTCGTCGTCGAGCGCGTGGACGACCGCGTCGGTGTCCACGCCGGCATCGACGTCGGAATGGACCAGCCGGACCGGGCCGAGGCCGGCCAGGACGTACCGGTCGGTGGGGAAGTTGTCGTCGTCGGTGACGATCACCCGGCGCCCCGGCCGGGCCGCCAGGGCCGCGCTGGCCAGCTTGTACAGGTTGACGCTGGTCGAGTCGGACAGGATCACCTCGCCCGGCCCGGCGCCGACGAGGCCGGCCAGCACGTCACCGGCCTGCCGGCCCAGCTCGATCCACCGGGTCCAGCCGTCGATCAGGTCCGCGCCCCACTCCACGTCGATCGCCACCCGCAGCCGTTCCCGGGTCGCCACCGGCAGCCGGCCCAGCGAGTTGCCGTCCAGGTAGACCGTCTCCGGGTCGGCGATCACGAACCGGTCCCGGTATGCCGCCAGGGGATCGGCCGCGTCGAGCGCCTCGGCCCGGGCGAGGGCAGGCTGGGTCATGTGCCAAACGGTAGCCACCCCCTGCGCTGGGTCGCCCCGGTCTCCGCTACGGTTTATCCGTCGTATGGTTCCTCGGACGCCTGGGGGCGTTGAGCTTGTCGATCACAGAAACGGTGCTGATCTTCGTCGGGATTCCGGCCCTGGTCGTCGCCACGGTCTACGCCCTGGTGTATGCCACCTCGGCCCGCCGGGTCAGCAAGCGCTACCGGCCGGGCCGGCCGTTCACGTTCGCCCCCGTGTGGTTCCTCGCGGCGCCCGGGGCGGGCAGCGTGGACGGCTCGGGTCCGGCGGCGATCGCCGGCGCCCACCATGCGGAGCTGCCGGCGGGTCCGCTGCTGGCCCAGGCGCCCGACGGGACGACGGTGGCCCACGGCGAGACGGGAGGCGCAAGTGACCGCTGGTGACACGGCGAGCCTGAGCGGACGTCCGGACGTACTGGACGGGCCGTTCACCACGCCCCAGCTCCTGCGCCTGGACGAGGCGCTGCGCCTCGCGGACCGGTCCACCGGACTGACCTTCAGCGTGTACGTGGGTGACCTGGACGAACCGTTCCGCGGCCACGCCGAGAAGCTGCACGGACAGCTCGCCGACCCGGACCGCTCGGTCCTGCTCGCGATCTCGCCGAACCAGCGCGTACTCGAAATCGTCACCGGTGCCACGGCCCGCCGGCGCATCCCGGACCGGTCGGCGAAGCTGGCCGCGCTGTCCATGTCGGCCGCCTTCGGCGGCGGTGACCTGGCCGGCGGCCTCGTCACCGGGCTGGCGCAGCTCGCCGACCACGCCGGCCGGACGCCCGCCACCACCTGAGCGCCGGCGGGCGCGCACGCGGCGGGCTGGCGCAAACGGCGCGGCGGCTCAGCCGGCGCTCCCGTCCTTGGTCCGCGCCCGCAGCGCCCGCAGGATGCCGTCCCGGCCCTCGGCCACCAGCCGGCGCAGCCCGGCCGGGTGATCCCCGGCCAGCCACGCGTCGGTGGCCGCCACGGTCGCCTCGCCGACGTGCTGCGCCGGGTACGCGAGCTCGACGAACTCCTGCGCCGGCTCACTGTCCCGGCTGGCCCAGACGTGGTCGATGACCTCGAAGAACCGGCTGACGTACGGCTCGGTGAGGGCGAGCTGGGCCGGGTGGTGGAAGCCGATCAGCATGGCCCGCTGGAGCCAGTTGGGCAGCGGATCCGGGCCGGTGAGGCGGCGCCACGCGGCCTCCTTGGCCTCGGGCGTGGCGATCAGCGCGGTCGCGGTGGCGGCCTGCCGCTCACCCGTGGCGGTACGGTCGCGCTCCAGCTCGGCCTGGATCTCCGCCTCGCCGAGCTGCCCGCCGGCGGCCAGCGCCTGGACGATCCGCCAGCGCAGCTCGGCCTCGATCACCAGGCCGTCCGGCGGGTCGCCGGCCAGCCAGTCGCGCAGCAGCGCCAGCTCCGACTCCGAGCGCGCCGTCGAGATGTACACCCGGGACCAGGCGAGCTGGAAACCGCTGCCCGGTTCGGCCTCGGTCAGCGTGTGCCGGGCCGTGGCGGCCAGCAGCGCCCAGCCGGTACGCGCCCAGTCCGGGTGGGCGTAGTACGTACACGCGCCCTGGGCCTGGGACAGGCTCGCCGTCACCAGGCTCATGTCCCGCTCGGTCGGCAGCCCGTTGCAGACCAGCGCCACGTAGTCGCGCGCGGCCAGCTCGCCGTCGCGCACCATGTCCCAGGCGGCGCTCCAGCACAGCGCCCGGGCCAGCGAGCTGTCCAGCCCGGAGATGTGGTTGACCACGGTCTCCATCGAGTGCTCGTCCAGGCGCAGCTTGGCGTAGCTCAGGTCGTCGTCGTTGAGCAGGAGGACGTCGGCGTACGGCTTGCCGGGCAGCTCGGCGACCTCGGTCTGCGCGCCGGCGATGGTGACCTCGACCAGTTCGCGGCGGATCAGGTGGGAGCCGACCAGGTCGTACAGGCCGATGCCGATGCGGTGGGTACGCAGGGCCGGGTACCGCTCGGCGGCCTCCTGGACCACCTGCACGGAGTCGTACGTGCCGTCCGGCGCCCGTACGATCACCGGCCGCAACGTGTTGACCTGAGCCGTCTCCAGCCACTGCGCGGCGAACTCGCGCAGCTCCCGGCCCGACGCCGACTCCAGCGCCGAGAGCAGGTCCTCGAACGTGGCGTTGCCCCAGGCGTGCTTGCTGAAGTAGTCGCGCAGCCCGGTCAGGAACGCGTCGATGCCCACGTACGCGACGAGCTGCTTGATCACGCTGGCGCCCTTGGCGTACGTGATCCCGTCGAAGTTGACCTCGACCGCGGCCACGTCGGGCATCGCGCAGTACACCGGGTGCGTGGAGGAGAGCTGGTCCTGCCGGTACCCCCAGTTCTTGCGCACCGACAGGAAGGTGGTCCAGGCGTCGGTGAACCGGGTGGCCTGCGCGTTGCACCAGTGCGAAGCCCACTCGGCGAACGACTCGTTCAGCCACAGGTCGTCCCACCAGCGCATGGTCACCAGGTCGCCGAACCACATGTGCGCCATCTCGTGCAGGATCGTGTTGGCGCGGTTCTCGTACTCGTAGTCGGTGACCTTCGAGCGGAAGATGTAGTACTGCTCGGCGTGCACCACGCAGCCGAAGTTCTCCATCGCGCCGGCGTTGAACTCCGGCGTGAACACCTGGTCGTACTTGGGCAGCGGGTACCGGATGCCGAACTGGGCGTGGAAGAAGTCGAAGCCCTGCTTGGTGACCAGGAAGATGTCCTCGGCGTCCAGGTACCGGCGCATCGAGGCGCGGCAGTAGACGCCCAGGTCGATCCCGTCGTGGCGGTCCCGGACCTCGTGGTACGGCCCGGCGCAGACGGCGGTCACGTACGTGCTCATCCGGGCCGAGCGGGCGAAGTGCACCGTCTTCGTACCCGCGATCCCGCCCGGCTCCTCGGACTCCGGCTCGCCGTTGGAGATCACCCGCCAGTGTGCCGCTACGGTCACGTGCCAGGTGAACACCGACTTGAGGTCGCACCGGGTCGACCGACCGGTGCAGCCCCTGCCCGCTGCTGGAGTACCCGAAGTCCGCGTCCACCACCAGGACGTTCTCGGCGGCCAGCCCGGTCAGTGCCAGGCCGCGCTCGCTGCTCCAACCGGACACGTCCACCGGTACGCCGTTGAGCGTGGCCGAGCGGATCCGCTCGGCGGCCACCTCGATGAAGGTGCCGTTGCCCGGTTCGGCGCAGCCGAAGGTCACCGTCGTGGTGGAACGGAACGTCGCCTCGCCCGGGCCGCCGGTACCGTCGGTGAGGTCCAGCACGATGTCGTACCCGTCCACGTTGAGCAGCCGGGCGCGCTCGACGGCCTCGTCCTGGGTGAGGTTGCGTACTCCAGCCACGCTGTGCTTCTCCTCCACGAACTCCGGCACCCCGCCCCCGTTGGCGGACCCGGTCCGCCGAGTCTCGCACGCCCCGCCGGGCGCCCCGAAGTGGCCCACCTCACGGACGGGTCAGGTCGCGGGTCGGCCCTCGGCGGGACAGGATCGGTAAGGAGCCGGAGCGACTGAGGAGCTGACAATGACGGTCGTGGACATGTGGTTCGACCCGCGCTGCCCGTGGGCGTGGATCACCTCGCGGTGGCTGCTGGAGGTGGAGCGGGTACGCCCGGTGCGGGTCCGGTTCCACGTGATGAGCCTGTCGGTGCTCAACGAGGGCCGTGACGAGCTGCCGGAGCGGTACAAGGAGGGCCTGGCCAAGGGCTGGGGACCGGTCCGGGTGGCCATCGCGGCCGAGCAGAAGTACGGCACCGAGGTGCTCCGCGACCTCTACACCGCCCTGGGTACCCGGGCCCACCTGGAGCAGCGGGAACTGGACCGGGCGGCGTTGACCGGGGCGCTGACCGAGGTCGGCCTCGATCCCACCCTGGCGCAGGCGGCCGACTCGACCGAGTACGACGAGGCGCTGCGGGCCAGCCACCAGGCGGGCATGGCCCCGGTCGGGATGGACGTGGGCACCCCGGTGATCCACGCGCCCGGGCCGGACGGGCGCCAGATTGCGTTCTTCGGTCCGGTGGTGACCCCGGCCCCGAAGGGCGAGGCGGCGGGGCGGCTCTGGGACGGCGTACTGCTGGTCGCCGGCACCGAGGGCTTCTACGAGATCAAGCGCACCCGCGACGTCGGGCCGGTGTTCACCTGACCCGTTACCGGGTCGCGGATCGGCGCGTTGCTCCGAGCGGGACACCGCGAGGAGGAGCCGATGGAACTCACGCTGGACCTACCCGCGCCGCACGAGGCTGACGTACGGGCCAGTCAGGGCGGGGCGCGCTGGTCGGTCGCCGAGCAGGGCTGGAAGAAGCTGCTGCCGGAGCTGCCCGACGATGTCATCGCGCTGCTCGCCGCCCCGGTCGTGGTGTCGGCGAGCGCACTGCCGGGCGCCCTGTCCGGCGCCGGGGACCCGCCCGAGGACGAGGACGTCGAGCGGTACCCGGCCCCGGGCGACCCGTGCGCCCGTACCGGGCACCCCGACTGCACGCCGCGCTTCCTGGCCCCCGCGCCGCCGCGTGCCCCCCGGTCCCGCCGACGCGCCTGACCGGGCCGCCGGTACCGTCACGGCATGACGATCGCGCACCCCATCGCCAGGGCCTGG
>VAXX01000481.1 GCA_005885115.1 Actinomycetota bacterium
CCGCAGCGGGGCGAGGCAGACGCTGGGCCGGGCGGCGCTGCTGGGTCGGGTCGCCATGGCGGTACCCGGTCCGGTCACCTCGGCGATGTCGGTCGGGTGCAACCAGGCCATCCGGCTCGGTACGGCCCGGCTGGTCACCTCGTACGCCGAGGTGCTCGAGGAGGTCGGGCGGATCGGGGTGGACCTGGCTCCGGTACCGCGCGGGCCGGAGGAGGACCGCGACCGGCTCGGGCCCGAATTGTCGAGGATCCTCGACGCCGTACCGTTCCGTGGTCCCGTCGATGCCGGGCAGATCGCCGCCCGCGCCGGTGTGCCGGTACGCGATGCCCTGCGCGCCCTGCCCCTGCTGGAGTCCGCCGGTCTCGTGGTCACCCGGGACGGCGGGTACGTCGTGGCGCCCAAACCCGCCGGGGCCGGTGGCGCGGCGGCTTGACAGCCGCCGTACCGGGCCGCCACGGTCGCGGCATGGGCACCGAAGCGGTACACGCGGCACTGCCCGACGCCATGCGCGACGCCGTGGACGCGTTCGCCCGGCACCTGGGCAGCGAGCGCGGCCGGTCCGCGCACACGGTACGGGCGTACGTCGGCGACGTGGTGTCGCTGCTCGACCACGCCTGCCGGATGGGCTGTGCCGGGCCCGGCGACCTCGACCTGACCGTGCTGCGCAGTTGGCTGGCCCGGCTGCGGACCACCGGGGCGGCCCGTACGTCCCTGGCCCGGCGGGCCGCGGCGGCCCGTACCTTCACCGCCTGGGCACATCGGGACGGTCTGCTGGCCACCGATGTCGGCGCGCGACTGGCCAGCCCGCAGCCGCGCCGGGAGCTGCCCACCGTGCTGCGCGGCGATCAGGCGGAGACCCTGGTGACGGCGCCGCGCGGGGACGACCCGGTACCCCTGCGCGACCGGCTCGTCCTGGAACTGCTGTATGCCACCGGCATCCGGGTCAGCGAACTGTGCGGCCTGGACGTCGACGACGTGGACCGGGTCCGGCGCGTGGTCCGGGTCCTGGGCAAGGGCGCCAAGGAGCGCAGTGTTCCGTACGGGCAGCCGGCCGAACAGGCACTCGACGCCTGGCTGCGGTACGGGCGGCCGGCCCTGGCCACCCCGGACAGCGGCCCCGCGCTCCTGCTCGGGGCCAAGGGCCGGCGACTCCAGCCGACCACCACCCGTACCGTCGTGGCCCGGTACGCAGCCGTTGCCGGCCTGCCGCACATCTCGCCGCACGGGCTGCGCCACTCGGCCGCGACGCACCTGCTGGAGGGCGGCGCCGACCTGCGCTCGGTGCAGGAGTTGCTCGGGCACGCCTCGCTGTCCAGTACCCAGATCTACACCCATGTGTCGATCGAGCGGCTGCGCAACGCGTTCCGGCAGGCGCATCCGCGCGCCTAAGATCGTGATGTGACGTCAGCGCCGAGCCCGCCCGAGCCGCTGCCCGGGGCCCGGCTGCTGTTCTCCCTCGATCCCGCGATCGCCTACCTCAACCACGGCTCGGCCGGCGCGGTCCCGGTGCCGGTGCAGCGGGTGCAGCAGCGGCTGCGCGACGAGGTTGACGCCAACCCGCAGCGCTTCTACACGCGCGGGCTGTACGAGCGGATCGCGCACGCGCGTCGGCACATCGCCGGGTTCTTCGGCGCCGACCCCGACGGTACGGCGTTGGTGGCCAACACCACCGTCGGGATCGCCGTCGTGCTGCACTCGCTTGGGCTGGGTACCGGTGACGAGGTGGTCACCACGGACCACCGGTACGGCACGGTGGACTACGCGGTCGACGGGACCGGAGCGACCCGGCGGACGATCCCGATCCCGCTCGACGCGCCGACCGGGAAGATCGTCGCGGCGGTCCGGGACGCTGTCACGCCGGGACGTACCAGGCTCGTCGTGGTCGACCTGGTCGCCTCGTCCACCGCCCGGCTGTTTCCGGTGGCCGAGATCGCGCAGGCGTTGCGGGGCACCGGGATCCCCCTTCTGGTCGACGGGGCCCACGCGCCCGGTTCGATCGCGCTGGACGTCGACGCGCTGGGGGCGGACTTCTTCGTGGGCAACGTCCACAAGTGGGGCTTCGCCCCGCGCGGTACGGCCATCCTGACCGTACCGCCGGCGTGGCGGAACCGGATCCGGCCGCTCGTACGCTCGTGGGCCGACCCGGACGGGTACCCGGCGAACGTGGAGTACGGCGGCACCCTCGACTACACGCCGTGGCTCGCCGCACCCACCGGACTGTTCACGTTGCGTACCCTCGGCCCGGAGCGGGTACGCGCGCACAACGTCGCCCTGGCCCGGTACGGGCAGCACGTCCTCGCCACCGCCCTCGGCGTGGATCCGGACACCCTGCCCGACCCGGGCGGCCCGGTACCGATGCGGCTGATTCCGTTGCCGGGCAACGGGTTCGCCGACCCGACGGCGGCGGTCACGGCGGCGGTCGCACTTCGCGACCGGATCGCCGACGAGCTGCGTACCGAGGTCGCGGTGAACCCATGGCACGGTCGGCTGCTGCTGCGCGTATCCGCCCAGGTGTACAACCGGCCGGAGGAGTACGAGCGGCTCGCGCAGCGGCTGCCGGCGCTGCTGCGCTGACCGGCCACAGCCGTACCCGGCCGGAACCCAGCAGCGCCAACGGATCCAGGTACTCCCGGCCCCGGCGCAGTCCCCAGTGCAGACAGGCGGCGACCGGGCAACCCGGGTGCCCCG
>VAXX01000482.1 GCA_005885115.1 Actinomycetota bacterium
TCAGCGGTCAGCTCCTTCGTGGTCTTGACCACCTGGGTGTACATCTTCAGACTGCTGATTCACTTGCCGTTGTCCCCGCCCGAGTCGGAGAAGGTGTCGAAGTTGTCGGTGACGTGGATCGGGTACTCGATCAGACCCGCGATGTTCACCGGCGTGGGGAAGAGGATCTCGTACAGGGCGAAGAACGCCAACCCGAGAAGGATCCCCTCGCCGATGACCACGAGCCAGGAGAAGCTGGCTGCCGCGGCCCCCGCGGCTGCCGCCGACGCCCCGGTCTCCTGCGCGGCTTCGAGGATGACCGTGCAGGCGGTGGACTCGACGCACCAGGTGACGGTTTCGACCAGCGGCGCGGGGGCGAACCGCCCACGGGCGGCGGCCGGCGAGCCGTAGGTCACGACGCCGTCTAGCGACGAGATCACCGGCCCGTGCCCGGCGGGTGCCACCGCGGTGACGAGCTTGGTGACGTCGTCGGTGCAGTCGAGCTTCTTGTCCCCGGAGGGCGGCAGGACCTTGTCCATGCAGCTGTTGTTCGCGACGGTGTAGCAGCCGTCGAACCGGGGCGTGCTGCCCGCCGGCAGTGGTATCCGGCCGCGCATGCTCGGCGAGATGTAGAAGGCTCCGCCCGACCCGGCGCACTGCGAGCTCTCGCTGGCGATCTGCTGTACGACCGCGGGCGGCACCGTGTCCTGGCTGACCGTGGTGGTGAACGACCCGGAGAGGCTGCGCGCCACCGTCCCGTCGGCGCGCAACGCGTCGACTTGGAACGTGTAGGGCGTGCCCTCCTCAAGAGGATGGATCAGATAGCTGATGGTGTCCTGTGGCGTACACGGGTTTGCCGGGTTGCCGCTGGCGTCCTGGCAGTACCGGTCCGGCGTGAACTCCTCCAGCGGCTGCCCGTCAAGCGAGGTGCGGTAGGTGACGTCCGCCGGGTCGGGGTGCCAGGCGGCGCCGGCGACACCCTCCTGCGGGTCGAAGATCAGGTCTCCGGGCGGCGGAGGTGGCGGCGGCGCGGCGGCCGTCGTGAAGTCCACTGTGGACCGTGTCTTCGAGACATTGCCGGCCAGGTCGACGGCCACCACCGACACGGTGTGGTGCGTCGACGGCGCCAGTCCTGTGATCGTGTACGAACGGGTCCCGACCGTCGTGCGGTGCGCGGTACCACCGTCGACACTGACCGCGTATCCGGCCAGTCCGTAGTTGTCGGTGGCCGCGCCCCACGTCACCTTGGCTCCGGTCGCCGTGATGTTGCTGACCGACAGCCCGGGAACGTTGCTCGGTGGGATCAGGTCGACCACGGTGAACGAGCGCTGGATCCGCGCGGACCGCTTCGGGTCGCGCTTCGCACGGGCGCACAACGTGTTCGCGCCCAGGTGCGGCGGGCGCATCGTCGTGGTCCACGATGCCGCCCACGCCGCCACCCCGGCCGGCGGCGGACCGAGGACGAAGTCGGTCGAGGCCACCGGCCCATCCGAGACATCGACCATCGTCGCATGCTTGTGCAGGATCCCACTGATCGCGATCTTCCCGTGCTCGTCGACCGCGGCCTGCGCGTTGACCGCCGGTACGTCGACCCGCAACCGGATGGAGGCGTGGTTCTCCTCCGGCACGGTCATGTCGGCGCACGGGCGGGGCGGCGGATCGGCGGGCGCCTTCGCGACTGCCGGGCCCGACACGGCGACGGTGGGAAGCAGCGAGGCCACGAGTGTGGTCACGAGCAGGGAACGGCCAACGTATCGACTGCGCATCTGTGCCCCCGTATGGCAATCAGGTTGATCTAGAGACCTGCTCGATGGCGCTGCGCGGACTATAAGCCTTCGTCGATGGCACTGTCTACGTACTTGTCGATGAGCCGGCCGGCGCGATCCGGATGACGTGACCCCGGCTGGTTGATCCAGATTGAGTGAGAGTCTTGCCGCCCACTTGGTGGGCAGGAAGGCCTGACCACGATGAGTACCAGGAAACGGCACACGCCCGAGCGGTACCCGACTAGTGGTCTGTCGGTGAGATATTGCGGTAGGTTGAGTTATGCCGGTCATCACAGCCGCGCCGTTGGTTGTATCTGAGGAACAGCGGGCCGAGTTGTCGCGGATGGCGGCCTCGTCGGTGTTGCCGCATCGGCAGGTGGTCCAGGCGCGGGCGTTGTTGTGGGCGGGCGATGGGGTGGCCAACGAGGAGATCGCCCGGCGCAGCGCAGTGGACTCGGACACGGTGCGGCGCTGGCGCAAACGGTTCATCGACAAGGGCACCGCCGGGGTCGGGGTGATCGCCAAGGGCCGGGGCCGCAGGTCCTGGCTGCCGCCGGGGACGGTGGAGGAGGTGCTGCAGCTGACCCGCGAGGAGTTGCCCGGGGACGGCTCGACGCATTGGACGACCCGGAGTCTGGCCGTGCGGGTGGGTGTCGGTAAGGACGCGGTAGCGCGGATCTGGGCCGATCACAACCTCAAGCCGTGGAAGGTGGAGACATTCAAGGTCAGTAACGATCCGCGGTTCGAAGACAAGCTCGTCGATGTAGTCGGGTTGTACCTGAACCCGCCGGTGCGGGCGGCGGTGTTCAGCTTCGACGAGAAGACCCAGTGCCAGGCGCTGGACCGAACCCAGCCCTCCCTTCCGATGCGGCCGGGCCGGGCGGGGACCATGACGCATGACTACAAGCGCAACGGCACCACCGACCTGTTCGCGGCGCTCAACACCGCCACGGGGGAGGTCCTGACCCACTGCCACAAGGGCCACACCTCGGCGGACGTGCTGGCCTTCTTCAAGATGATCGACCGGGCCGTCGCCAGGAGGCTGGAGATCCACGTCGTGCTCGATAACCTGTCGGCCCACAAGGGTCCCGAGATCAAGGAGTGGCTGGCGGACCCCAAGCGCCAGCGCTGGCATCTGCACTTCACGCCGACCTCGACGGTTCACCAGCGTCGCTGATCTCACCGACGCCATCACCGTCTGGGCCGGGCACTGGAACGCCGATCCCAAACCCTTCGTGTGGAAAGCAACAGCCGAGGAAATCATCACCAAGGTCCAACGCGGCCGCGCCACCCTCCACCAGATCAAAACACAGACGGACCACTAGGCGTCGTGCCGCCGTGTCTCGAGATCTCGAAGCAGGTCGGCAAGTACCGACTCTTCATGGACCGCCAGCCCGTGGGCCGACATCGCTGCCGTCAGGGCCGGATCCCAT
>VAXX01000483.1 GCA_005885115.1 Actinomycetota bacterium
GATCAGTTGTCCGTAGTCGTGCACCGGGGTCAGCGCACCGTCCAATGTGGACGCGTCCACGATGGAACCGTTGACGATCACGTGCTCCACGGTCTTGAGCTGGCGCAGGATCGGCACGAAGACCGGCAGCAGCGACGCGTCCACGATGACCACGCGGTCCTCGGCGTGGTTGGCGATGTACGCCACCTGGTCCGCGCCCAGCCGGATGTTCAGCGGGTGCAGGACAGCGCCCATGCACGGCACCGCGTAGTACGCCTCGACGTGCTGCTGGTTGTTCCACATGAAGGTGGCCACCCGGTCGCCGGCGCCGATGCCGAGTTCGGCGAGGGCATGGGCGAGCCGGGCCGCGTTCGCGCCGACCGTGTCGTACCGGGCGTGCCGGAAACCATCGGGAACCGCCGTGGTGACGTGACTGGTCGCGTGGAATCCGGCGCCGTGTTCCAGGATCCGCCGGATCTGGAGGGGGACGTCCTGCATGGTACTGAGCATTCCTAGCTCCTCCGGAGCATCGGCCGGGCAGCAACGCGTAACCGGCCCGTAACCTGGCTGCTGGACGAGCAGCGTGCGCGCCCACGCCGGGGCGCGGTAGCGGCAGATGGAGGTATCACTACGGAGGTATCCAGATGGAGATGGCCATCCGGGGCTGGTGGCCCTACCATGCCGGGCATGGGTCGTCGCAGGCGCGAGCCCCCGCCGGACGTACTGCTCGCACTCGACGAGGAGTACGGCCAGACGCTTGCGCTACTCGATCGGGGGGCGGCGACCGCCCGGATCATGGCCCGGGTACCGGGATCCACCGGAGTCGACGTCGCCTGGATCGGGGCGCTGGAGGGCGCCGACCGGGTGGTCCTCCAGCAGATGGTCAACGGGCTGGCCAACGGGGTCGACGGGCTGGTCGTACCCGAGGGTGTGGGGCTGGGCGGGAAGGTGATGCTGACCCGCCGCCCGAGCTGGGTCAGCGACTACTGCACCGTCCCGAACCTGCCGGCGCTGTTCCGCAGCCGTGCCCAGGAGGAACGGCTGCGCGCGATGATCGCGGTGCCGATCGTCCACAATGGACAGTTGTCCGGCGTGCTGTACGGGGCAAACCGCGACGACGCCGAGTTCGGCGAGCGGACCGTCCAGGCGCTGGAACGCATCGCGGTACGGGCCGCCACCGCCCAGGTGGTCGCCGAGCGGGCCCGGCACGCCGCCGAGGTCGCCGTCCACGAGGAGCGCCGCCGGCTCGCCCTGGAACTGCACGACACGGTCGGCGCGATGCTGTTCACGCTGCGGGCCGGGATCCACCGGCTGGGCCACGAGCCGGACCTGGACCCGCAGTTGCGCGCCCGGGTCAGCGCGATGGAACAGCAGGCGGTCGAGGCGGCCGCGGCGCTGCGCGGGTCGCTGCGGGTACTGCACGCGGCGCCGGAGGAGGTCGCGCTGGGCGTCGCGCTGCGCGAGCACTGCCGGGCGTTCACCGACCGTTCCGGGGTACCCGCGCGTACCCTGACGCTCACCGACCTGCCGGGCCTGCCGCCGTACCGGATCCGGGTGCTCGCCGACTTCGCCCGGGAGGCGCTGCTGAACGTGGAGAAGCACGCGCGGGCCAGTTCCGTCGTGGTGAGCGTGTTCGCGCTGCGCGACGGGGTCGCGGTCAGCGTCAGCGACGACGGGGTCGGGCTGCCGCCGGGGTACGCCGACCAGGCCGGACTGGGCATCGCGGCGGCCGCCGAGCGGCTGGGTCGGGTCGGCGGTACCGTGACCCTCGGCCCCGGCGCGGACGGCGGAGTGACGGTGCAGGCATGGCTGCCGAACTGATCCACGTGCTGGTCGTCGACGACCACCCGATCGTGCTGGACGGGGTGACCCTGGCCCTGCACAACACCTCCTGGCTGCGGGTGGCCGGATACGCGCGGTCGGGCAAGGAGGCCATCGCCGCGCTGCGTACCCTGCGTCCCGACGTCGTCCTGCTCGACCTGCGCCTGCCCGACATGCTCGGCCCCGAGGCGGTACAGGCGTTGCGGGCCGGCGATCCGGCGGTGAAGGTCATCATGTTCACCGCGTACCCGGACCACGCCGCGCTCGACGCCGCCCTCGCGGCCGGCGCGCACGGGGTGGTGGTCAAGGACAGCGAACCGGCCGAACTGGTCGACGTCATCGCCCGGGTGCTCGCCGGGGAGCGGGTCGGGTCGGTCGACGGCAGTGTCGGCACCGCCCTCAACGGGAAGCTGCGCGAGCACGGGTTGACCCGCCGCGAGTACGACATCCTCCGCCGGGTCGCGATGGGCGAGACGAACCCGGAGATCGCCGCCGCGCTCGGGCTGACCCGAAACACCGTCAAGACGTACCTCCAGCGGACGCTGGAGAAGCTCGGCGCCCGCAACCGGGTCGAGGCGCTCTCCCGCGCCAGCCAGCTCGGCATCCTCTGGTACAGCCGGCGCTCGGAGGCGGGATCACCGGTCGGATGCGGCCTCGATCTCCTCGGCGATCCGCCTCAGGGGCGTTTCTGGGCGTACCCGCAGCACCAGTACGTCCCCGGAGTCCCGGCGCGGCGTGGCGCCGGACTGGACGGACAGCCAGTCGGGAAAGGCTTCGCCGACGGTACGCAGGGCGGCGTCCAGCCGCGCGTGCGGATCCCCGGTACCGCCGTCGCGCAGCCACTGCCGCAGGACGAAGTTGTGCGTGGCCACCACCGTGGCGGCCGCCACCTCCTGGAGCAGCCGCTGCTGATCCCGCCCGCGCAGGCGCCGGTGCAGGTACTCGGCGAACGCCCGCTGGTACCGGCTGGTCGTGGTGATCTCCCGTTCCCGCAACGGTTCCACCTCGCGGATCACCCGGTACCGGCGTACCGCGAGATCCCGGTCGGCCGCGTACATCTCCAGCACCAGATGGGCCGCCGAGATCATCAGCGC
>VAXX01000484.1 GCA_005885115.1 Actinomycetota bacterium
GTACGCGCGCAGCCGCTCGCTCATCGCGCCGGCCTGCTCCTTGGTCCGCGGGACGAGCACCTTCCACCCGTACAGCGGCCGGTTCTCCCACCAGGACAGCTTGTCCCGGTTGGCCACCGCCGCGCCGACCGCGAGGACGACCCGACCGGCGAAGCCGAGCGAGGCGGCCACCAGACTGTCCACAGTGGACGTCGCGGTGTACTGGGTGTCGCCGGTACCGTCGCCGGTCACGCTGACCGGGGTCGCGGGTTCGACACCGGCGGCGAGCAGTCCGTCCCGTACCGCCGCCAGGTCGCCGGCCTCGACGGAGAGCGCTACGGCACCGCGGGCGGCGGCCAGGGCCAGTCCGGCGTAGTCCACCTCGCCTACGTCCTCGACGTCGGCGACGGTACGCACACCCGCCAGCGGTATCCCCGCATAGGTGGCCACCCCCGCCGCCTGTCCGATGCCCGGTACCACCTCGAACGGCACCGCCGTCCGGGCGACCGCCTGCACCTCGCGGACCACCGACTCGTGCCCGAACGGGTCCCCCGCCACCAGGTGTACCGCGTGCAGCCCGGAGCGGGCCGCGGACAGCAGCACCTTCGCCACGTCCCCGGAGGCGCCCTCGGCCGGCGAGAACTGGGCCTCCTCGTGCGCCCCCGCGCGGACCGTGCCCAGCAACGGTTCCGGTATCCCGCGGTCGAAGACCACGTGGTCGGCGCTGGCCAGCGCCTCCAGGGCGCGCTGGGTGAGCAGGCCGGGGTCGCCGGGACCGGCGCCGACGAAGCTGATGTGGCCGGTGGCCTTGCGGGTGCGGGTCATCGCTGTACTCCCAGTACTTTATCGGCGCCGGCGGCGAGCAGGTCCTGGGCGAGCAGGCGGCCCAGGAGCTCGGCAGCGGCGGGCGTTCCGGTGCGGGACAGGCGGAGGGCGACGTGCCCGTCCGGACTGTGCACCGCACCGCGCAGGTGGATCTGCCCGGCACCGCTCGCTTCGGCGAGAGCGGCGACCGGCGCGCTACAGCCCGCCTCCAGGGTGGCGAGCAACGACCGTTCGGCCGCCACGGCGGCCCGGGTCGCGGGATCGTCCACAGTGGACAGCAGGTCGATCAGGTCCGGGTCGTCGGCCCGGCACTCCACGGCCAGCGCGCCCTGCGCGGGCGCGGGCAGCATCAGCTCCGGCTCGAGGATCTCGGTGGCCTCGGCGGCCCGGCCGAGCCGGGCAAGCCCGGCCAGGGCGAGGACGACCGCGTCGAGCTCACCGCTGGAAACCTTGCGCAGCCGGGTATCCACGTTGCCGCGGATGGGCACCACGTCGAAACCCCGGTCCAGCGCGTGCAGGGCCGCGATCCGGCGCAGCGCCCCGGTGCCGATCCGGGCCCCGGCCGGCAGCTCGGCGAGGGTCAGGCCGTCGCGGGCGACCAGCACGTCGCGGGGATCTTCCCGAGGGGGTACGCCGGCGATGACCAAGCCGTCCGCCGGTGCCGTCGGCAGGTCCTTGTACGAGTGCACCGCCGCGTCGATCTCCTTGGCCAGCAAGGCGTCCCGCAGCGCGGACACGAAGACCCCGACGCCGAGCCGGGGTATCGGCGCGCTCGAGCGGTCCCCCGCCGTCACGATCTCGACCAGCTCGACGGTACGGCCGGTCCGCTCCCGGATCGCCTGTGCGACCAGGTTGGACTGGGCCATCGCGAGCGCGCTGCCCCGGGTACCGATCCTCACGAGTCCACCTCAGGTATCCCGGCGACGGCGCCGGTGGCGGGGACATCGAGGTCGAACAGTTCGCGCAGCAGTTCCGGGTACCGGTCCCCGCCGGGCTCGGCCGCGAGCTCCCGGACCCGTACCGTCGGCCGGTGCAGCAGCCGCTGGACCAGCCGGTGCAGCGCGTGCGCGACGTCGGCGCGCTGCTCGTCGGTCAGTTCGGGGCGGCGCTGGGAGAGCCGGCGCAGTTCGGCCGAGACGAGTTCCTCGGCGCGGCTGCGCAGGGCGGCCAGGGTCGGGGCGACGTCGAGCCCGCGCAGCCAGTTCTGGAACTGCTCGACCTCGGCCGCGACGATGTCCTCGACGGCGGCCCGGTCGGCCTCCAGCGTGCCGTCGGTACGCAGCGCCTCGCCGAGCCGGGCCACGTCGATCAGGCGTACCCCGGGCAGCCCGGCCACGTCCGGGTCCACGTCCCGCGGCACGGCGAGGTCGACGATCGTCAGCGGCCGGGTCACCTGCTCCGGCGTGATCACGTACCCGGACGACGCGGTCGCCGAGATCACCAGGTCCACGCCGGACAGGTCCGGGGCCGGTACCGCCTCGGCGCCGTGCAGGCCGGCCAGGTGTACGGCCCGGGGGAAGCTGCGGTTGGTCACGTACAACGGTCCGGCGCCGGCCCGGCGCAGCGTGGCCAGGGCCAGCGCGCCCATCGCTCCGGCCCCGATCACCAGCGCGGAGCGCCCGGTGAGTCCGCCGGGCGCGGCCAGGTCGAGGGCGGCGGACACGACGCTCTGCCCGGCCCGGTCGATCCCGGTCTCGGTATGCGCGCGCTTGCCGACCCGTAGCGCCTGTTGCATCAGCTCGTGCAGCAGCCGGCCGGTCGAATCCTGTTCGGCGGCGATGGCGTACGCGTCGCGCAGCTGCCCGAGGATCTGCGCCTCCCCGACGACCATCGAGTCCAGCCCGGTGGCCACCCGGTACGCGTGGCGGACCGCCTCGGTGTCGTAGTGCACGTACGCGTACGGGGCCAGTGCGGCCGGCGCCGTGCCCGCCTTCGCCGCGAGTACCGCGACGACCTCGGTCAACCCGCCGTGGAACCCGCTGACCCCGGCGTACACCTCGACCCGGTTGCAGGTCGACAGCATCAGCGCCTCGCCGATGAACTCCCCGCCGACCAGCTCGGCGAGCAGTTGCGGTACCTGCTCGGGAG
>VAXX01000485.1:0-2843 GCA_005885115.1 Actinomycetota bacterium
ACCGCGCCCGCGATCTCGTCTGGTGTCGCCCAGCGCCCGGCCGGGATCCGGCTGCGGATCTCGGCCTCCCGTACCGGGTTGGCGCGCAGGGCAGCGGTATTGCCGGTCGCCACGTAACCTGGGGCGACGGCGTTGACGTTGACGCCCAACGGCGCCCACTCGTTGGCCAGCGCCCGGGTCAGCCCGGCCACGGCGTGCTTGCTCACCGCGTACGACGCGACGTTGATGCCGCCCTGGAAGGACAGCATCGACGCGACATTTATGATCTTTCCTGATCCGCGTTCACACATCGGGCCTCCGAGGAGCTTGCTGAGCAGGAACACCGAGTCCAGGTTCACCTGGAGTACCTCGCGCCAGTCTTCGTCGGGCATCTCCAGCGCCGGCCCGCGCCGGATGATGCCGGCGTTGTTGACCAGGACGTGTACCTCGCCGTCGGCCAGTACGCGCTCGACGGCCGGGCCGATCGCGGCCGGGTCGGTCAGGTCCGCGGCGACCGTGCGTACCTTCGCCCCGCGCGCCTCGACCTCCCCCGCGGTCTTGTCCAGGTTGTCGTGGTGGCCCCACAGCACCAGGTCGGCGCCGGCGTCGGCGAGCGCCAGCGCGGCCGCGCGGCCGATGCCGTCCCGCGCCCCGGTCACCAGGGCGGTCCGGCCATCGAGCGCGAATGTGGTCATCGCAGGGTCTCCGTGGCGACCTGGTCCATGTCCTCGAAGGCCACGTTCTCCCCGGCCATCGCCCAGACGAACGTGTAGTTGGCGGTGCCGCAGCCGGTGTGTACCGACCAGGGCGGGCTGATCACCGCCTGCTCGTTGGCCAGCACCATCGAACGGGTCGCGTCCGGCGGCCCGGCCAGGTGCACGATCCGCTCCCCCGGCGCGAGCTGGAAGTACAGGTAGACCTCGGTACGCCGCTCGTGCGTGTGGCACGGCATGGTGTTCCACACGCTGCCCTCGGCCAGCTCGGTGATGCCCAGGACGAGCTGGTCCGAGGCGACGCCCTGGGCGTGGATGTAGCGGCGCAGGGTGCGTACGTTGGCGTGGGCCGGCTCGCCCAGGTCGGCGCTGAACACCTCGTCCCGCCTGGCCAGCGTGGTCGGGTGCGGGTGGTGGGCCGGCGCGGAGACCAGGTAGTAGCGCGCATCGGCACCGTCGAACGTGACGTCCCGGGTGCCCTTGCCGACGTACAGCACGTCGAGGGCGTCCAGGTCGTACTTCGCGTCGTCCACGGTCACGTTGCCGGAGCCGGCGAGGCACACGACGGCCAGTTCCCGGCGGTCGCAGAAGTGCTCGGCGCGTAGCTGGTCGGGGACCGGCAGGGTCAGCGGCTGGCCGGCGGGTACCGCCCCGCCGATGACGATCCGGTCGTGGTGGCTGTAGGTCAGGCGTACCTCCCCGTCGGCGAACAGGTCGCCGACCAGGAAGCGTTCCCGGAGCGCGGTCGAGTCGAGCCCGCCGAACTCGGCAGGGTGGGTGGGGTGTCGCGTCTGCACCGCGGAGCTTCCTTCCACTAGACGAAATCGGGGCTCGTCCATCGATCGGTCATTACTATGCGTGAACCACGCGCCGGACACCAGCCCTCAACCGGGAAAAGCGTCGGGGCGGGAGTTCCCAGGAGATCCGGCGTACTGGTATACCAGATACCGTGACGAATGTTTCCACCCAACGGAACCGGACGCCCGGCGCCCTGGCTCCGCTCCCCCGCTCCACGACCACCTCGGACCTGGTGGTCGAGGCGATCCGCACGGCCATCCTGTCGGGTCAGCTCAAACCGGGTGACACGCTGGTCGAGCGGCGCCTGGCCGAGCAGCTCGGAGTGTCCAAGACGCCGGTACGCGAGGCGCTGATCGCGCTGTCCGCGGCCGGACTCGTGAACGTCACGCCCAATCGCGGGACGGTCGTCCGGGCCCTGGACGCCGAGGACGTCCGGCAGGCGTACGAGGTCCGGGCGCTGCTGGAGCCGTGGGCGGTCGCCCGTACCGTCCGACGGGCCGGCGAGGCCGCGGCGGTATCCGCCCGGGCCGCGCTGACCGAG
The DNA here is from genome assembly GCA_005885115.1 of Actinomycetota bacterium. GTDB lineage: Bacteria > Actinomycetota > Actinomycetes > Mycobacteriales > Micromonosporaceae > AC-43. The sequence continues at coordinate 2,032 of VAXX01000485.1, forward strand.
GCCGCCCGGCACCGGTCCGGCTCCGACCACGTACCGCTGAGTCTGGCCAACCGGCGCTTCCACCGCGCGCTGTACGCCGGCTGCGGCAATGCCCTGGTGATCGCCCAGCTCGACGCGCTCCAGGAGCTCGCCGCACTCGGCGCCGTGGCGATGATCTGGACCCGCGGATCCACCTGGCGCACCGAGCACGCCGACCACGAGCAGATCCTCGACGCGGTCGAGGCCGGCGACGCCGAACGGGCCGAACGCTTGACCCGCAAGCACATCCGCCAGTCCGTCCAGCGCCTCGCGGACTGAGCCCGCTGAGCCGACTGAGCCCGCGGGCACGGCAACGGGCGGTTCCTCCGGGGATGTCGCCATCCCCGGAGGAACCGATCGCCCGCGTACCGTGTCCGGCAAGGTCAGACCTTCGGCAGCATCCACGACAGGACCGGCGTGGACTGAAGGTAGACCAGGAAGCACAGGATCAGCAGGAGCCCGACGCTCCAGCCGATCACCTTGCGGAACAGGTTGCCTTCCTCGCCGACCTTGTCGATCGCCGCGGTACCGATGGCCAGGTTCTGCGGCGAAATCATCTTCGCCAGCACGCCACCGGAGGAGTTGGCCGCGCCGAACAGGTACGGCGAGGCCTTCAGGCTGGTCGCCGCCTGTGTCTGCAGGCCACCGAACAGCTGGTTGGAGCCGGCGTCCGTACCGGTGATGGCGACCCCGAACCAGCCCACGATCGGCGCCAGGAAGGCGAAGAAGCCGCCTGACTTGGACAGGAACAGGCCCAGGGTGTTGGTCTGGCCGGAGAACTGCATGACGAAGGC
>VAXX01000485.1:2885-3591 GCA_005885115.1 Actinomycetota bacterium
GCGCGGTCAGGATCCCGGAGATGAACAACAGGGTACCGGTGGCACCCAGCCAGTTGATCGTGAAGACCGTGCTGATCGGCTTTCCGCTGGCACCCAACAGGTGCAGCCCGGGCCACGCCGGCTTGAACGTGGTCCAGTTGGTGATCGCCTTGCCGGGCGTGATGTAGTCCTTGACATCGAAGGCCTTGAACTGGAACTGGGCGATCGAGAAGACGATCACGATGATCGCGTACGGCGAGAACGCCTTGATGACGTCCAGCGCCGAGTCACCCTCGGGCCGGCCCACCTTGCGTACCTGCGCCGGGTCGTCCACCGCGCCGCCGCCCACCGGTACCACCTCGGGGGTTCCGGTGTCGAACTGCAACTCCTCGCGCGGCTTCCAGACCCGGGTCAGGATCAGCAGCGCCACGACCGAGATCAGCGCGGCGTAGATGTCGCAGAGCTTGTAGTTCAGCGACGAGAAGACCCACTGCGACACCGAGAACGCCACACCCGCGGTCAGCGCCGCCGGCCATGCCTGGCGCAGGCCGCGCCGACCGTCCGCGATGACCAGCAGGACGAACGGGATCAGGAACGCGAGGACCGCGGTCTGCCGCCCGGTGAACGCACCGAAGTGCTCGGCCGGCAGGGTGGGGGTGCCCAGGACGGTGATCGGGTTGCCCAGACCACCGAAGGCCACCGGTGCGGTGTCCGCGACCAGCGCGAT
>VAXX01000486.1 GCA_005885115.1 Actinomycetota bacterium
GTGCACGGCGTGGTGGCCGACAAGCTCTTCCTGCCCGGGCTCCGCAAGCTGCGCCGGCTGGTCGCGGGCGGCTTCTTCGGCCGGATCCTGTCGGTGCGGATCGACTTCGGGTACTGGGTGTTCGAGGGCGACTGGCAGCCCGCGCAGCGGCCGTCGTGGAACTACCGCAGCGCCGACGGTGGCGGCATCACCCTGGACATGTTCCCGCACTGGCGTTACCTGCTGGAGCACCTGTTCGGACCGGTCGAGTCGGTCTACAGCCGCACCGCCACGCACATCCCGCAGCGCTGGGACGAGCACGGCCAGCCGTACCATGCGGACGCCGACGACGCCTCCTACGCGATCCTCGAGCTGGCCGGTGGCATCGTCGCCCAGGTCACGTCCTCGTGGGCGGTCCGGGTCAACCGGGACGAGCTCGTCGAGATCCAGGTGGACGGCACGCACGGCAGCGCCGTGGCCGGGCTGCGCCGGTGCAAGGTCCAGTCGCGGGTGACCACCCCCCGGCCGGTGTGGAACCCCGACGTCGCGACAACGGACAACTTCGCCGCGGACTGGACCGAGGTGCCTGACAACGAGACGTTCGGCAATGCCTTCCGGGTCCAGTGGGAGCTGTTCCTGCGCGCCGTCCACGAGCGGGAGCCGTTCGGCTACGACCTGTTCGACGGGGCCCGTGGGGTTCAGCTGGCACAGCTGGCGTTGGAGTCCGCGCGGGAGGGTCGGCGGGTGCCGGTGCCACCCCTCGACTGACGCCGAACGGGTCCACAATGGACCCGATCGGACCCCGGCGGACCGCACGACCGGGTGACCCGGGTGCCGAAACAGGGGATCGCGGGCAAAATTTCCGCTCGGCCACCCGAGGCGGCGGGTATCATCGGTGGCGGAGCCGGAACGATTGCTGTGCAACGGTTTCAGGTGAGCCGAAGGACGCTTCAGGTGGTCGCGGGCCTTCGTCTACTGTGGAGCGGTGCCCGGGTTTTTAGGTGAACCGGTAGCGCTTGCGCACTTTGCGGTGCACAGTGATGTCATGAGTAACAGCGGAGCAGGTGGCGGGTACTACTGGTGCCTGCGCCACAGCCGCGTGGAGACCGGCGACAACATGTGCGCCGCTCGCGACCGCCTCGGGCCCTACCCGACCTCGGCGGACGCGGAGCGGGCCCTGGACAAGGTCGCCGAGCGCAACGCGGAGTGGGACGCCGAAGATGCCCGCTGGACAGGCGAGAGCTCGTGACACACGCAGTCGCACCGGCACGAGCGATCGGTGAGACGTTCCCATGAGGAGGGACATGATGGCCGTAGCGAAGAAGGCCACGACGAACCCGGCCGCGAAGCGCGCGGCTGCGAAGAAGACCGTGGCGGCAGCCGCGCCGACCGCGAAGAAGACGACCACCGCGAAGAAGACCACCACGGCGAAGACCGCCGCCAAGAAGACGACGGCGGGCGCGGCCAAGAAGACCGCCGCCAAGAAGACCACGACCGCCCGGAAGACCACGGGCACCGCCGCCAAGAAGACGACGGCGGCGAAGAAGACCACGGGCACGGCGGCGAAGAAGACGACCGCCGCCAAGAAGACGACCGCGGCCAAGAAGACCACCGGTACGGCGGCGAAGAAGACCACCGCCGCGGCGGCCAAGAAGACCACGGCCGCGAAGAAGACCACCGGGGCCAAGAAGACCACGGGTACGGCGGCGAAGAAGACCACCGCCGCGGCCAAGAAGACCACCGCCGGGGCCAAAAAGACCACGGCCGCCCGGAAGACGACCGCGAAGAAGACGACGAGCGCGGCGCGCAAGTCGACCGCCGGTACGAAGCGGGCCACCGTGGCCACGCGTACCCCGGCCGCGCGAAGTTCTTCGCGCACGGCGACCCGGTAACCACCGGATACCCGATAGCGGTATGGCGGGGCGCTGGTATGACTGACGCGTGGTGATCCGACGCGTAGTAGCGCCCCGCATCGACTTCAGTGCCCTGCGCCGCGAGCTGGAACTGCCTGAGCGGTTCCCGCCCGCGGCGCAGGCGCAGGCGGACCAGACAGCGGCCGCCCCGCCGCCGTTGCCGGTACTCGACCGGACCGACCTGCCCTTCGTCACCATCGACCCACCGGAGTCGATGGACCTGGACCAGGCGATGTACCTGGAACGGCGGACCGGCGGCGGATACCGCGTGCACTACGCGATCGCCGACGTCGCCGCGTACGTACCCCCGGGTGGCGCGCTGGAGCAGGAGACCTGGGTACGCGGCGAGACGGTGTACCTGCCCGACGGCAAGGTACCCCTGCACCCGCCGGTCCTGTCCGAGGGCGCCGCGAGCCTGCTGCCCGACCAGGTACGTGCGGCCGTGGTCTGGACCATCGAGCTCGACGCCGACGGCGGGCCCACGGACGTACGTGTCGAGCGCGCCGCGATCCGTAGCCGCGCCAAGCTGAACTACCCCGCGGTTCAGGCGGACATCGAGCGCGGCGTGAGCAAAGAGCCCATCGCGCTGCTGCCCGAGCTCGGTGCGTTGCTCATCGAGCGCGGCCTGGCCCGGGGCGCCATCAACCTGCCGATCCCGGCGCAGGAGGTGGAGCCGGTCGACGGTGGCGGCTGGGCGCTGCGGCTGCGCGGTCCCGAGCCGGTGGAGAACTTCAACGCGCAGATCTCGCTGCTGACCGGGATGGCGGCGGCCCGCATCATGCTCGACGGCAAGGTCGGCCTGCTGCGTACGATGCCGCCGCCGCCGCAGTCGGCGCTGGACAACCTGCGTACCGCGGCGGCGGCGCTGGGCATCACGTGGGCACCGGGGGCCAGCGCCGGACGGGTCATCGCGGCGGTCGACCCGAACGACCCGCGTGGTGCGGCGTTCCTGGACCACGCGGCGGAACTGATGCGCGGGGCCGGGTACACCGCGTTCGGTACACGACCGAGGTGTGCCTCGCGCTGCACGCCGGTACCCCCGTGCCGGACTGGGCGCGCACCGCGCTGCCGAAGCTGCCGGAGGTGATGAGCGCGGCCGACCACAAGGCCAACACGGCGACCCGGGGCGCCGTCGACCTCACCGAGGCGGTCCTGCTGGAGGGCCGCGTGGGGGAGACCTTCGAGGCGGTGGTGCTGGACCTGGAGAACCACAAGGCCGTCGTGGCCCTCGACGATCCGGCGGTACAGGCCCGCTGTGCGGGCGCTGACTTCCAGGTGGGTACCCGCGTCCGGGTCCGCCTGACCGTCGCCGACCCGAAGGCACGGCGGGTGTTGTTCGAGAAGGTCTGACAGGATTGGCCGATGGTCGTACACGCCTTGCCTGATGTCTCCGGTCTGTCCGTCGGGATCCTGGGTGGTACCGGCGATCAGGGTCGCGGGCTGGCGTACCGGTTCACCTGTGCCGGGCACGCGGTCCGGGTCGGCTCCCGTTCGGCGGCCCGGGGTCAGGCTGCGGCGGCGGAACTGGCCGGGCTGCCCGGCGCCGGTGAGGTCAGCGGCGGGGACAACCGGTACGCCTGCGGAGCCGA
>VAXX01000487.1 GCA_005885115.1 Actinomycetota bacterium
GCCAGCTTCTTCGGGGTGTCCATCAGCCGCGGCGGCCGGTACGTCGTGTTCCTGTCCGAGGCCTCGAACCTGGTCCCGCGGGACACCAACGGCACCTGGGACGTGTTCGTACGGGACCGGCTCGCCGGTACGACGAGCCTGGTCAGCGTCTCCGGTACCGGCGCACAGGCAAACGGCACGAGCGCCAGCGGTGCCGAGGCGGTCAGCGCGGACGGTCGTCTGGTCACCTTCGAGTCGGTGGCGACGAACCTGGTGCCCGGTGACACCAACGGCGTGAACGACGTGTTCGTCCGGGAGCGGCGCAGAGCCTGACGAGCCACTCTGTACGCCCACCATCGCTCAAACCGTTGGAAGGGACCGTCGAATGCAGTCAGGAAGTTCAACCACGCCAGTGCGCCGGGTACTGGTCGTCGATGACGACCCGGACGGGCTGGAGGGGATCCGGACCGCACTCGCCGGAGCGGGGCACGCGGTGGACACCGTCCACTCTGGACAGGAGGCTCTGGCGCGCCTGGAGACCGACGTACCCGATCTCGTCATCTCGGATGTGGACCTTCCCGCGGTGGACGGTTTCGAGCTGCTCACCCAGCTGCGGTCCCGACCCACCACGCAGGCCGTACCGCTGATCCTGGTCAGCCAGCGCAACGCCGCCGCCGAGGACGCGGTGCGGGGCCTGCGGCTCGGCGCGGACGACTACGTACGGCGCCCGATCGAGCCCGCGGAGCTGGTCGCCCGGGTCGAGGCGAAGTTCGAGCGGCCACCGGTACCGGCGACGATGTTCCCGCGCCACCCCGGTACCCCGCTGCTGAGCACGCTGCGCTTCCACGAGGAGCTCAACCGGGAGATCGAGCGGTTCAACCGGACCGGCCGGTCCGGCTGTCTCGCCGCGCTGGATCTGGCCGAACGCCAGTCGGTCGTGGGCCGGCTCGGCCCGCGTGCCGACCGCGACCTGCGGGTACAGGTGTCGGCGCTCGCCGCCGGTGCGGTGGGCAACCTCGACCTGGTGGGCGTGGACACCGACGGCCGGCTTCTGGTGCTGATGCCGGAGACCGATCCGGAGGAGGCCAGCGGCCGGCTGCTGCACCTTTCCGAGCGGATCACGGCGGGCTCGTTCACGGCGGTCGGGGAGCCCATCACGGTCACCGCGGTGGCCGGGTTCGCGGTCCTCGGCCCGGACACCGGCGAGGTCGACGGGTACATCCAACGGGCGGTGGCCGCCGCCGCGGTGGCCGCGGAGCAGATGGACCTGCAACCGGTCCGCTGGACGCCGGAGATCGAGGCCGCGAACAAGGCGCGGACGGCGATCCCGTGGGTACAGCGGGTCCGGACTCCGGCGCAGGCGTTGCTGAGCCTGGTGCTGGGCGTGGCGGTGCCGTTCCTCGGGTACGTCGGCGCCGAGCGCGTCGGGGTACCGCTGGCCGGGGTGACGTACCTCGTCGTGGTCGGCGCGCTGCTCGTCACCGGTACCCTCATCTGGGTCGAGGGCTTCCTCGCGCTGCGTCCGGAGCCCGCCCCACCCGAGCCGGCCACCCCGTACCCGCCCGCCTCGGCGGTCATCGCGGCGTACCTGCCCAATGAGGCGGCGACGGTGGTGGAGACGGTCGAGGCGATGTTGCGGGTGGACTATCCGGGACCGTTCCAGGTGGTGCTGGCGTACAACACGCCACAGCCGATGCCGGTGGAGGCGGTGCTGGCCGAGATCGCGGCACGGGAGCCGCGGTTCGTGCCTTACCGGGTGGAGGCCAGTACCTCCAAGGCGCAGAACGTCAACGCGGCGCTCAGCGTGGTCA
>VAXX01000169.1 GCA_005885115.1 Actinomycetota bacterium
ACCGGGTCAGCCCGGCGAGTCCGGACTTGGCCGCCCCGTACCCGCCGCTGTTGCCGTACGCCCGGACCGCCTGCTGCGACACCAGGTTGAGGATCCGGCCCCAGCCCCGGGCGGCCATCCCCGGCCCGTAGCGCTGCCCGAGCAGGAAGGGCGCGGTCAGGTTGACCGCCATCGTCTGGTCCCAGTCGGCCGGGGTCAGCGCCGCAAGCGGCGGCCGGATGTTCACCGCCGCCGCGTTGACGAGGATGTCCGGCTCCCCGAACGGTTGCGCGGCAACGTCGGCGACCCGGGCGAGGTCGGTACGGTCGCTGACATCGCCCGTACACCAGTCGATGTCGCAGCCGTCGCCGCGCAACTCGCCGGCGACCTGCGCCAGTACGTCGTCGCGCCGCGCGACGAGCACCACCCGGCGCCGGCCCGGGCCAGCGCGCCGGCGATCTCCCGGCCGATCCCGGAGCTGGCCCCGGTGACCACCGCGGTCCGCCCGGTCAACCCGAACAGCGTGCTGAGAAAGGGATTCACCGGGCCGGCTCTCCTTCGGTCACATCGGGGGCATGGCGTTCGTCAACGCCATGACGGTATGCGACGGGAGAATGAGACCGTGGACGGACATGACTGGTTGGCGCAGCGGTTCGAGGAGCACCGGACCCGGCTGCGCGCGGTGGCCTACCGGATGCTCGGGTCGGCGAGTGAGGCCGAGGACGCCGTACAGGAGTCCTGGCTGCACCTGAGCCGGACCGACACCGACGGCATCGAGAACCTGGGCGGGTGGTTGACGACCGTGGTGGCCCGGGTGTGCCTGGACATGCTGCGCTCGCGCCGGTCCCGGCGGGAGGAGCCGCTGACCGTGGACCAGTCGGAGCGGACCCTCGCCGTCGACCCGGAAGCCGAGGCGGTGCTGGCCGACTCGGTGGGTCTGGCGTTGCTGGTGGTGCTCGACACGCTGACGCCGGCCGAGCGGCTGGCCTTCGTGCTGCACGACCTGTTCGGCGTGCCGTTCGATGAGATCGCGCCGATCGTCGGGCGTACGTCCGCCGCCGCGCGGCAGCTCGCCAGCCGGGCCCGCCGCCGGGTACAGCAGGCCGGCCCGTACCCGGACAGCGATCCGGCCCGCCAACGGGAGGTCGTGGACGCGTTCCTCAGCGCCTCCCGTGGTGGCGACTTCGAGGCGCTGCTGGCCGTACTCGATCCCGATGTGGCGGTGCGCGCCGACGGCACCGCCGTACAGACCGGTGCCGACCGGGAGATCCGCGGCGCGTCGGCGGTGGCGCGCAGCTTCGCCGGCCGGGCGCGGCACGCCGTACCCGCGCTCGTGGACGGGAGCGCCGGAGCCGTATGGGCGCCGGGCGGGCAGCCGCGCGTGGTGTTCGGCTTCACCATCCGGCACGGGAAGATCGTGGAGATCGAGATCCTGGCCGATCCCGAGTACCTGCGGGAGGTCGAACTGACGCTGGACGGCTGACGCCGCTACGCGCGGTCGGCGTCCGACAGGTGCACGACGGTCTCGCCGGTGGCGCAGCTCGTACGGGTGACGTGCCGCGCGCTGTACACCCAGTGGAAGCGCAGCCGGCCCGGTCCGGGGTTGCGGAACCGGTGCGGTACCCCGGCCCCGACCCACGTCGCGTCCCCGGCCGCGAGGGTGAACTCCTCGTCGCCGAGCTGGAAGGCGGCCGTACCGTCGAGCACCAGTACCGTCTCGTCGACGTTGTGGGTGTGCAACGGGATCGCCGCGCCCGGCTCGAACTCGGTGATCCCGCTGGTGACCCCGTCGCCGCCGGCGTTCCACGGCCCGACCAGCGGGTACGTGCGGATCCCGGCGGCGCGGGCCAGCGGCGTGATGTCGGCGAGCCGGAGTACCAGCCGGTCGTGCTCGGTCATGCCCCACCCTAACGACCGGCTCAGTTGCTGAAGTCCTGGGTGAGCCAGACGGTGCCGTGGCTGTCGCGTACCACGTCGATCCCGATGTGGGTGAAGCTGCTGGACAGCAGGTTGTGCCGGTGCCCGTCGTTGGGTGGCTTCTCCTTGAACATCGCGAGGTCCAGTCCCGTGGCCGCGTTGGTGATCGCGGTGCCGGTGTTGGCGTTCGGGCCGGATTCGCCGATGTTCTCGCCGGCGGCCGTCCAGTGCACGCCCTGCGCGCTGATCCGCTTGCCCAGGTCCGGTTCGCCGGGGCACCGGTGGGACAGCCCGCAGCCCGCGATCATCACCAGGTTGTGCTTGTGCGCGCTGGCGACCAGCCCGGGCAGCATCGTGTACGGGCGCAGTCCGGCGGCGGTACGCCAGGCGTTGAGCTGAGCCAGGACCGCCTGCGCGGTCGACTGGTTCCCGGGCGGCACCGGCGGTTTCGGTGGGGTGGGGGTGGGTGGCCCGGCGGTGGGGGACGCGCTGGGGGAGTCGGTCGGTACGGACGACGATCCGGCCGGGTCGGGCAGCGACGGTAGGTCCGACGCGGACGGGCTCGCACTGGCGTTGGTACCGGCCCAGACGGCACCCGTCGGGTGGCCACAGCCGGCGAGGAACGCGGTGAGGAGCAGGGCGATCAGTGGTGCGGCGGTTCGGGAGGAAGCCATCGGCCCTCCTGACGCTCGGCAGCAAGACCCGGCCATCCTAGGAGTCAACGTTGTCTATGCACAATGTCAGCGATCAGTGACGAATCAACCGCTGTCTGACATGATGGGGACCGCCAACGACCAGCCGAGCGCGCATGGAGCCAGTGGGTGGAGCGGCCCTACTGGTCGCCGGAAGGGATCGACCTCGATCGACCCAACGCGGCCCGCATGTACGACTACGCGCTCGGCGGATCGCACAACTTCGCGGTGGACCGGGAGATGGTCGAGCGGGTCGAGGCGATCATGCCGGGCAGTTCGCTGGTGGCCCACGCGAACCGGGGCTTCCTGCGGCGGGCGGTCCGGTTCTGCGTCGGCGCCGGCGTCCGGCAGTTCCTCGACCTCGGCGCCGGTATCCCGACCGTGGGCAGCGTGCACGAGGTGGCCCAGGCCCTGGTACCCGATGCCCGGGTGGTGTACGTCGACGTCGACCCGGTGGCCGTCGCGCACGGCCGGGCGATCCTCGGTGGCAACCCGTACGCGACGGCGCTGCCGGGGGACGTCCGCAAGGCGGCGCAACTGCTCGGCGACCCCGAGGTGGGCAGCCTGCTCGACCTGTCCCGGCCGGTGGCCGTACTCCTGATCGCGGTGCTGCACTTCGTCCCGGACGCGGACGACCCGTACGGGATCGTGGCCGGGATCCGGGACCGGCTGGCCCCGGGCAGCTACCTGGTGCTCTCGCACGGCTGCCCGGACGAGGAACCCGAGGCCGCCGACCAGGTGCAGCAGGCGTACCGGGGCACCGCGACGACGTTGCCGCTGCGCGACCGGGCGCACGTACAGCGGATGTTCACCGGCTTCGATCTTGTTGAGCCGGGCCTGACCTGGGCGACCGCGTGGCGCCCGGACGAGCCCGAGCCCGAGCGGCGCGAGCTACTGGCCGGCGTCGGGTGGAAGCGGTGACAGCCACAGCGTGACGCCGATCAGCGCGCCACCGTTGTCCCGCAACGGCTGCGCCGCCGTGTGTATCCGCTGCCGCTGCCCGGTCGGCCCGACGATCAGCACGTCCCGGTAGATCGGCCGGCGCTCGTCGCCGGTCGGCGCGAAGCCCGGCTCCAACCGGTACGGCAGCCCGTCCGCGTCGGTCGGGGTCAGCACGTCGAACAGGTCGACCAGCGGGGTACCCGGCGTCATCGGCAGCCCGGTCACCTCCACCGCCCGGGCCGAGGCCCGCCGTACCGTCAGGTCCGGCCCGAGCAGGACCATGCCGATCGGCAGCCGGTCGAAGGTGGCGTCCAGGATCTGGTTGGCCTCCACCAGCCGGGCGTGGGTCTGCGCGTTGTCCAGCGCGATGGCCGCCTGCGCGCAGAGCACGTCGAGCAGGTCCAGGTGTTCGGCGCCGAACCAGCCGGACAGGTGCCGGTGCTCCAGGTACAGCACGGCGATCAGCCGGCCGTCGCGCAGCAACGGCGTACCCAGCAGGGCGCGCGGCGCGTCCTCGAGCAGGTACTCGTCGGCGGCCAGGTCCGCGGGCAGCTCGTCGGGGGTACCGCCGACCGGGCGGCGGTGCCGGTGGACGTACGCGAGCACCGATCCGGGCAACGGTACCGGGTCGGTGCGCACGGTGACCCGGCCGCGTTCGGTGTGCGCGGACGCGGCGACGGTGAGCCTGTCGCCTGCCGACCCGTCCACCGGCAGCAGCAGCGCGCCGCGTTCGGCGTGGGTGTGCTCGACGAGCAGTTCGAGCAGGGTCACCACCAACCGGTCCGGGCTCAGCTCACCGGCGATGGCCTGGAACGCCCGTACCATCGCCAGCAGGTCGAGCTGGTCGAAGGTACGGTCCGGCCGGCTGGGTACCGCCGCGAGGGTACGGTCCACGTGCGCGACCAGCGCCGGTGCGCGCCAGCGCTGGTAGCAGTCGCGCGCCCGGCGCAGGTACGCCACGGCCGGTCCGGTCTGGCCGCGGGACAGCGCGTACCGGCCGCCCAGCTCCGCCGCGAGCCCTTCGACCGGGACGAGCCCGTGCTCCCGGGCCAGGTCCACGGCCCGCCCGTACCGTTCCTCCGCCGTTTCGGCATCGCCGGTCAGGCGGGCCCGCTCGGCGGCCAGCAGCAGCGCGTACGCCCCGAAGGTGGCCGGGCCGGACGTGGCCCACTCGTCCAGCCGGGTCTGCAGCTCGGCCAGTTCGACGCCGATCCTCCGCTGGGTGTCCGGGTCAGCGGCCGGGTACGCACCGGCCCGGGCCAGCCCCTCGAACACGGTGGCCACCGCACCGAGCAGCCCGCCGGCCGGCGCGATCTCGGGCAGCGCGTCGCCGAGCAGGTGTGCCGCCACGAGCGCCGGTACCGAGCCGGTCAGCGGGGCGGGGAGGTCACGCAGCCGGGCGATGGCACCGGCGACCGGACCGGTCGGGTCGGGCAGCCCGTACCGGTCGGCCAGCGCCCGTACCTCGTCCACCTCGTCGGCGAGCCCGCTGAGCGGGCTGCCGAGGACGAACCGGTGCGCGATCGCCAGGACCCGGTTGTCCAGCGCCCGGGCGGGTTCGCCGTCCTCGATGCCGGCCCGGTACCCCTCGTCCAGGGCGGTGAGCGCGTCCGGCTCGTACCACAGGGCGCGGACCAGCGCCGCGACCGGCGCGACCCGGGCGGCGAGGCCGGGCGCCGGGCACCGCTCCCGCACGGTCAGGGCCAGCCGCGCCGTGCGCGCGCTGGACGGGCTGGCCAGGTCGGCCAGGGCCACCGCGTGCGCGGCGAAGGCGAGCGCGGCGGCCGGGGTCGGGCCGTACTCGTAGGCCAGGCGTACCCCGGTCGCGGCCAGCAGCGTCGCCCACTCGTCCAGCGGCTCGCGCAGGTCCAGCGCGTCGGCGATGACCTCCTGGGCGAGGACGACGCGCGGGTCGGTGGTCGGGGCGCCGAGCGCGCGGTGGGTCAGCCGGCGGGTCGGCTCCACGTCGAGGAGCTTGAGCGCCTGAGCGGTGTCGGTACGGGCCTGGTCCGGCGTACCTTCGGCGCGGTGCCACCGGGCCCGCAGCGCGAGGATCCGGACCCGGGACAGCGGGTCCACGGCGTAGCGGTCGGCCACGTCGAGCAGGCCCCAGGCACGGGCGGGATGGCCGGCGTCCCAGGCGGTACGGGCGGCCCAGGCGTGTACCGCGTAGGCCAGTGGTACCCGCCCGGGTGGTACCAGCTCCACCGCCGTACGCATCCGGTCGTCGGCGGTGTCCAGGGCACCGAGCCGGTACGCCCGGCGGCTCGCGGCCAGCGCCCGCTCGGCGAGCCGGGCCCGGTCCTCCTCGTCCCCGTTGGTGGTACCGCCGCACAGCCGTACCACCAGCTCCGCGTCGCCGGGTCCGCCACGGTTCAGCAGCGTCCGGCCCACCGCGGCGTCCAGCTCGCGCCGTTGCGCGTCGCCGAGAGTGGTCCGCACCGCCTGGCGTACCACCTCATGGGTCCACCGGTAGTCCCCCTCGCGCGGCTGCGCGGCGAGCAGGCCCTCGCGCACGGCCGAGCGGACCAGGTCGAGCACCCCGTCCCGGGTCAGCCCGGTGATCCCGGCCAGGGTGGTGACCGCGACCGGACCGCCCAGCCCGGCCGCCACCTGGAGCATCCGCAGCAGCCGCGGGGGCAGCCGGATGAGCCGGTCGTGGACCGCCGACACGATCTCCAGCACCGGCGGCGCCTGGGCGACCGTGGCGCGGTCGAAGCGCCAGCCCCGGTGCTCGTCGAACTTGAGGATCCGCCGTTCACCCAGCTCGCGCAGGAACTCGGCGACGGCCAGCGGGCGGGAGCCGGTGCGCTCGGCCACCACCCGGGCCAGCGCGGCCGCGTCGGTGGGGGCGACGTGCAGCGTGTCGGCGAGCAGCTCGGCGAGCACGCTGTCGGGCAGTGGCCGCAGCCCGATCGGGCCGCCGCCCCGCCACGGGCCGCGTTCGCGCTGCAACCGGGCCAGCGGTTCGGGCAGCTCGCGCGGCCGGTAGGCGCCGACCACGAGCAGCCCGCTGGTCTGCGGGTCGGCGCACACCTGGTGGAGTACGTCGATGGTCTCGGGCTCGGCCCGGTGTACGTCGTCCAACAGCAACGCCAACGGACCGTCGGTCCCGGCGACGGCGGACAGCAGCCGGCGTACCCCGAGCCGGAGCAGCACCACGGCCGGGGCGCCCCGCGGTGCCGGGTACGGGCGGTCGACGTCCACGAGCGGGGCCAGTTCGGGCGCGAGCGCGGCGAGGACCGGCGCGGTGCCGCCCAGCTCCTCGGCCAGCCGGGTACGCCAGCCCGCCGGCTGCCCGGCACAGCGCAGCATCAGGTGCCCGGCCAGGTCGGCGAGCAACCGGGCCAGCCCCGCGTACGGCGCGGTGTCGGTGGCGCGGAACGTGGTCCGGGCCACCAGGCCGCCGGTCGTGACGATCCCGTCGCCGAAGGCCCGCAACAGCGCGGACTTGCCCAGGCCGGCTTCGGCGCTGACCCAGACCAGCTCGACGCCGCCGGTGCGGGCGACCCGGTCCCGGGCGGCGGTGAGCTGGCCGAGCGGCTTGGCGCGGCCGAAGATCCGGCCGGTGAACGTGGGTCGGCCGGGGATGTCCGCCCGGCCGGTCGGGAAGGCGTCGACGTCGCCGAGCGCGGCCAGGTCCTCCTGGCAGCGGCGCAGGTCGGCGAGGACGCCACGGGCGGTCTGGTACCGGTCCTCCGGCGCCACCGCGAGCAGCCGGTGCAGCACGCCGGCAAGTCCGGCCGGGAGTCCGGCGACCGGCGGCGGGGCCTGGGTGAGCTGGGCGTATACCGACTCCGGGTACGGCCGGGCCCCGGTGGCCAGCTCGTACAGGACGACGCCGAGGGCGTACAGGTCGGCCCGCTCGTCGACGTCACGGGCCAGCCGGCCGGACTGTTCGGGCGCCGCGTACCGGGCCCGGTCGGGCAGCCCGCGCGGAGCGTCGAGCAGGGTCACCTGACCATCCGGGCCGATCAGCACGCTGTCCGGGCAGACCCCACCGTGCAGCCCCGACCGCCCGTGCCGCAGGGCGAGCGCACCGGCGACCGCGCAGCCGACGTCCAGGAGCACGGCACCGGACAGCGGCGTACCCAGCGATCGGAGGGTACCGACGTCTGTCGTGGTGGAACCGCCAGCCGTGGGCTGGCTGCGCATTGGCACGTGCGCCCCTTCCGCGGCGTCGGCGGTACGGTCCTCACTGTGAGTAGGCTCCGGACTGCGGACAAGTATCCCAACGCGGTGTGATCAAACGCAATGCCCAGGGGTGGCTGTGCGTTCAGTCGTCCTCCGGGAGCCGACTCAGCGTGATCCGGTCCAGGTCGGGGGCGGTCCCGCTGAACGAGATCACATTGGTACGTCCCTTGAGCCACACCACCACCGACCGCGCCACGAGCGGCGACTCGAAGCTGGACCCGTTGAGTACCAACGGTTGCGGCGGGCCGCCGTTGACGCTGATCTGGACGGTACGGGCACCGGCGACCAGGCCGACCACGGTCAGCACGTACGGGCCGCCCTGCGCCACCGGTACCGACAGGGTCAGGCCGCTGCCCGGTTCCAGGCCGG
>VAXX01000488.1 GCA_005885115.1 Actinomycetota bacterium
TCACCGTGCCGTGCTCCACGGTGGTGGTGCCGATCCGGCCGTAGACGGCGGCGCGCGGGGCGGCGGCCAGGTCGGTGGCGAGCGCGGCGATCGTGTCCGCGTCCACACCGCAGCGCGGGGCCACCACCGCCGGCGCGAACGGGGCCACCAGCTCGGGCAGCACGTCCAGGCCCGCGACGTGCTCCGCGAGCCGGCCGGGCGCCACCAGGTCGCGCGCGAACAGCTCGTGGACCAGGCCGAGCAACAGATGGACATCGGTACCGGGCCGGATCGGCACGTACCGGTCGGCGGCCCGCGCGGTGCGGCTGCGCCTCGGGTCCACCACGACGAAGCGGCCACCCCGGGCCTGGAGCGCCCTGAGCCGGCCGGGGACGTCGGGCACCGTCCAGAGGCTGCCGTTGGAGGAGTACGGGTCGGCGCCGAGGATCAGCAGGAAGTCGGTCCGGTCCAGATCGGGTACCGGGACGGCGTACGGGCTGCCGAACAGGTACCCGCAGGCGACCTGCTTGGGCATCTGGTCCAGGGTCGAGGCGGAGTACACGTTGCGCGAACCCAGCGCCTTGATCAGTGGGCCGGCGTAGAGCCCGCCGGCCAGCGTGTGCACGGTCGGGTTGCCCAGGTACAGGGCGACCGCGTCGCGCCCGTACTCCCGGATCACCCGGGTCAGTCCGGCGTCGACCGCCGCGAACGCCTCCGGCCAGCTCGCCGGCAGCAGCTTGCCCTCGCGCCGGATCCGGGGCGCCCGCAGCCGGTCCGGGTCGGCGTCCAGCGCGCCGAGCGAGGCGCCCTTCGGGCAGATGAAGCCGTGGCTGAACACGTCGGCCTCGTCGCCGCGTACCCCCACCACGGCGCCCCGGTCCAGAGTCAGTTCCAGTCCACAGGTCGCCTCGCACAGCGGGCACGTCGTGTACGCGGTCTCGGGCATGGGCCACACGTTACTCCCCAGTAGCCCCGCGTCGGGAGATAGGTTCGGCCCTACGAAGCCGAGGGGCGGTGCCGCGATGGAGCGGATGAGCACACTGGACGCCGGGTTCTTCTTCATCGAGGACGAGAACACGCCCATGCACGTCGGGTCGGTGGCCGTCTTCGCCGGACCCCCGCCCTCGTACGGCGACCTCGTCCGGCTGCTCGTGGCCAAGCTGGCGCAGGTGCCCCGGTACCGGCAGCGGGTCCGGACGGTACCGCTGAACCTGGGCCGCCCGGTGTGGACCGACGACCCGCACTTCGAGATCCTGTACCACGTCCGGCACACCGCCGTCCCGGCTCCCGGCGGCGCCGAGCAGTTGCGCAACCTGGCCGGCCGGGTCTTCGCCCAGCGGCTGGACATGGCCAAGCCGCTGTGGGAGATGTACCTCGTGGAGGGCCTCGCCGAGGACCGCTGGGCGATCATCTCGAAGGTGCACCACTGCATGATCGACGGAGTGGCCGGCTGGGACCTGGCGGCGCTGCTGCTGGACGGACGCCCGGACGCCGAAGTGCCGGTACCGACCACCTGGACCCCGGACCCGGCACCCTCGACGCTCGGACTGCTCCTGGACGGGGTACGCGACGTCGTCGGTACCCCGGTGCAGCAGTTGGCCAGGGTACCAGCGGCGGCCACCGGGCTGCTCAGCCGCGGGACGCTGGTCGCGTTCGGCCGGGGCCTACCGAGGGCGGCCCGCCGCCTCGGCGGGCGTACCCCGCGCTCGCTCAACGGCTCCAGCGGTCCGCACCGGCGCTGGGAGTGGACCCAGGCGAGCCTGTCGGAGGTCAAGACGATCCGGCTCGCGTTCGGCGGCACCGTCAACGACGTGGTCCTCGCCGCGGTCACCCGGGGCTGGGCCGGCTGACCAACCGGGTCTCCGCGGTCCTGGTCAACCTGCCGGTCGGCGAGCCGGATCCGGTGCAGCGGCTGATGCTGCTGCGCGACCAGATGGACAACCTCAAGAACACCCGCCAGGCGGTCGGCGCCCAGGCGCTGACGGAGCTGGCCGGGTTCGCCGCGCCGACGATGCTCGCCCTGGGCTCGCGGCTGATGTTCCGTTTCCCGCAGCCGGTGATGCAGACAGCGGCGACCAACGTACCGGGGCCACGGATCCCGCTGTACCTGCTCGGCCGGCAGCTCGTCGAGATCCATCCGTACGTACCGATCGGCAACAACATCCTGACCGCGATCGGCATCTTCTCCTACCTCGACCAGCTCAACTTCGGGGTCACCACGGACTTCGACGGGGTGCCCGACATCGGCGTCCTGCGCGGCGGTATCCGTACCGGCATCGAGGAACTGCTCGACCGCGCGACCCCGCCGCCCGTACCAGCGCCGGCGAGCGACCGGCGCACGGAAGCCCGGCCCCGGGCGCCGCGCAAGCGCACCCCGAGCGCCGCCGCGCGCCGGCCACCAAGCTGAGACCAGCCGCCCGAGGCGCGCTCGTCTACCACCACGTCTGACGAGCCGCGCGTCACCGTGATCAGCATGGACCCAAGTGGACGCCGCCCAGCCAGGCCGACGCCGGTACGCTCGGGGTACGGCACGGCCGGTCCATGAGGTAGCTGGCCATCGGCGCCAGCACGTACACCTCGTCCAGGCCGGCCTTGGCCACCAGGTCCAGCGACGTGCTCGAACAGACCCCGCCGTCGACGTACCGGCGTCCGGCGACCGACTTCGGTTCGTACCACCCGGGGATCGAGCACGAGGCGACCACGGCGTCGGCCAGCGGTACCGGCGGCGCGCCGGGCCGACCGAAGGCCATCCGGTGCCCGGTCGCGTAGTCCACCGCGACGATCCACGTCTCGCGCGCCGGCCACCCCGCCACCGCCGCGGTGTCCTGCGCCAGGATCGCCTCGACCAGCGCGCCCAGGTAGCGCAGTTGCCCGCGGCCCTGCGGGACCAGGCCGCTGGCCGCGACCCAGGGCCGGATCCGGTGCGGCGCCAGCGCGGTGCTGGCCAGCAGGCGGGGCGAGCCGATCCGCAGCCGGGGCAGCGGCGGCAGCGGCCCGCCGTCCCGGTCGAGCTGGCTCAGGTGCGGCAGCTCGGCCAGCGCCGAGCCGCGCTGGTGTTCCACGATCTGGTCGACGCCGACCCCGCAGCGCAGGGCGGCGGCCAGGACGCTGCCCGCGCTGGTGCCGACGACCAGGTCCACCGCGCCCAGGGGCCGGTCGACCCGCTCCTGCAGGGCGGCCAGCGCGCCCGCGGTCCAGGCCGCGCCGAGGACGCCGCCAGCGCCCAGGACCAGGCCGATGCGCCGGCTGCGCGCAGCCGGTACGCGCCGCCTGGACACCCGCACGGGCACCTCCGAACGTGACGATCGGATCCCGGTGATACCCCTTACGGCCAGGCCGTACACGTAACGCCGGGATGAGGATTTTCACCTCATTCCGGCCAGCGGTCAAGGGGTGGCCGCCCGCAGCGCCGGGCGCCCGGCCGAATCGAGCCAGTCGAGGATGGCCCGCGCCGTCTCATCCGGGGCTTCCAACTGGGGTACGTGCCCGACGTCGGGCAGCACGACCAGTGACCACGACGGGTGGCGGCGCGCGGCGGCCCGGGCCGCGGCCAGCGGTACCAGCCGGTCCCGGTCACCGTGGACCAGCAGGACCGGAGCCCGTACCGCGCGGATCCCCCGTCGGTACGGCCGGCCCCGCAGGTACCCCGCGGTCGCCACCACGGACCGGGCGGCGGCGAGGAAGTCGCGGCTGACGTCGGTGAACCCGGCCCGCCGGCGCGCCACGGCGACGTGCGCAGCCACCACGTCCGCGGGGACCCGCCGGGGATCGACGCAGCACAGCGCGAGCGTCCCGGCGACCAGCGCCTCCGGCGAGAGCTGGCGGCGCTGGTTCATCAGCAGGCTGCCGAGGAACGGGGTGGCGTACGCGGCGAACAGGGCGGTGACAGTGGGATCCGGACGGGCCGCCACGAAGGGCAGCGCGGCGTCCACGAGTACCAGCCCGGCCACCCGCTCGGGCGCCGTACCGGCCTCCAGCAGGGCGATCATCCCGCCCATCGAGTTGCCCATGAGGAGTACCGGACCGGCGGTCACCGACTCCAGGAACCGGTCCAGCAGCACCCGGTTGGCCGCGACGGCGGTACCCCGACCCAGCGACCGGGTCAGCCCGTGCCCGGCCAGGTCCGGTGCCAGTACCCGGCACCGGTCGGTCAGCCGGGGCGCGAGGGCCACCCAGTTGACGGCCGAGCCGCCGAGCCCGTGTACGGCCACCACGAGCGGCCCGTCCGCCGGGCCACCGAAGTCGAGGTAGTGCACCGGCCCGTCCAGGTCGACCCAGCGTGATCGACCCTCGGGGGCGGACACCGGCGCTGCCACCGGACCACCGTACGCCGGTGGGCGCAGTTCAGCGGTTCGGATCACAGCGGACCCCCGGCCCGACGAGGTAGCGTGCCACCGTGGACAACGATCGACCGGCGTCAGTGACCGTCGCGGCACCCCCGGATCCGCACGAGGCACACGCCCGGGCGGTGGCCGCCCTGCGGGCGCAGTACGCGGCGATCCCCGCCGGTACCCCGGTCCGCCTGGCCAAACGCACCTCGAACCTGTTCCGGTTCCGGGCCCCGGCG
>VAXX01000489.1 GCA_005885115.1 Actinomycetota bacterium
TGCTGAGGAATGACGACCGCCCGGTCAGCGTTGCGGTACACCGCATGGCTGCCCTTCGTTCGAACGTGGACGAACCCGGCCTTCTCCAGAGCTCGGACAACGGTGCGCAGCGGGAGATCGGCCAGTGCCGGACTCATGCCGCCATGCCGACCTGAAACGAGGTCACCAGCGGGGTCGATTCGATGGCGGGCTGCGATACCTCGTCCAGATACAGTTCGACGGCCTCCCGAAGGTTGGCCAGCGCGGCGTCGAGCGATTCGCCTTGGCTGGCGACATCCAGCTCCAGGCAGCGGGCGACATACCAGCCGTCTTCCTGGTGTACCGCCGCGGTAAACGTACGGACCATTCGCGCGCCTCCCATGACACGTGCAGCGCTACCCATCGTACTTAACAATCAGGCCGCCTGGCTGGCCTCAGCGGGTGAGCACCGCCGCGACGGCTTCGGCGACGGGTACGCCGTCGGGGAGCGGATCGACGGCGGTCACCGCGTCGAGCGGGAGCGGCCCGTACAGGTGCGGAAAGAGCGCCCCGCCCCGGGCGGTTTCCCAGCGCAGGGCCGGCCCGAGCCGGTCCGGGTCGACGGTGAGCAGGACGATCCCGGTGCGCCCCGCGAAGTGCCGGGCCGCCGTCTCGACCACCTGGTCCGGGCCGGACAGGTGGACGTACCCGTCGTGGTGGTCGTACGGCGATCCCGCGAAGCTGCCCTGCTCCAGCGCCTGCGCCCACTCGGACGCCGCCAACAGCTTGTAGATCATCCGCCGACCATAGTCCCCAGCCATGATCTTTTGTCGGTGGCGGCGGGTAGTGTCGCGGGCATGCGACGGCTTCGGGCGCGGCAGGAGTGGCAGTTCTTCACCATCCTGCACCGCGCCGACCGGCCCCTGGCGCTGGCCTGGTGGGCGGTGCTGCTGGCCCGGGCCATCCTCCCGGCCGGCTTCGCGGTCGCGACCGGGGTACTGGTCGCCGCGGTCGAGTCGGGCCGGGACCTGACCGCCGCCCTGGTCCTGACCGGCGGGGTCTTCCTCGCCCTCCAGGTGCTCAGCCCGATCCACACCGCCGTCAGCGCCAACCTCGGCGCCCGCGTCGCGGCCTGGCTCAACGACCGGCTCGCGGTGGCCTGCGTCCGCCCGCCCGGCCTGGCCCACCTGGAGGATCAGGAGCTGGCCGCCGACCTGACCGTGGCCCGCGACTTCGACCTCGGCATGCAGGGACCACCGCTGGCCATCTCGATGGACTTCATCGCCGCGGGCCTGGTTGAGCTGATCGGTGGGCTCGCCTCCGCGGCGGTACTGGCGGCGTTCCGGTGGTGGGCGCCGATCGTGCTGGCCGGTGGGTGGCTGGCCACGCACTGGCTGCTGCGGGAGAGCGGGGTGTGGCGGGACCGGCAGACCGAGGAGGTACGGTCGGCCCAGCGCGACGCCGACTATGCGTACCGGCTGGCCGTCGACCCGCCCGCGGCCAAGGAACTGCGGCTGTTCGGGCTGGCCGGCTGGACCATCGAACGGTTCATCGCGCGGCGCACCCGACTGCACGAGTTGCAGTACCAGGCGACCCGCCTGCGGGAGCAGCCCGTGCTGTGGAGCCTGCTGATCGTGCTCGCCGCCAACGTGCTGGTGTTCTGGGCGCTGGTCGCGGCGGCGTTGGGCGGGCTCGGGCTCGGCGCGGTCGTGGTCTTCGCGCAGGCCGCCGTGGGCACCAGCATGATCGCGTTCGGCGGGCTCAACTGGGTACTGGACGGTGCCGCGGCGCCGGTCGTCGCCGTCCTGCGCCTCGACGCGGCCATGGCACCGGTCGGCGCCCTGCCGCAACCGGCGCGGCCGAGGCCGGCAGACGGCAGGCCCGCCAGCGGGATCCGGTTCCGCGACGTCACGTTCGCGTACCCGCACACCGACCGGCCGGTGCTGGAAGGCTTCGACCTCACCATCCCGGCCGGCTCGTCCCTGGCCATCGTCGGGCGCAACGGCGCCGGCAAGACCACCCTGGCCAAACTGCTGTGCCGGTTCTACGACCCGCAGTCCGGGGCGATCGAGGTGGACGGCGTCGACCTGCGGGAGCTGGACCTGGCCGGGTGGCGGCGCCGGGTCACCGCGGTGTTCCAGGACTTCACCCGGTTCGAACTGTCCCTGCGGGACAACGTCGCCCCGGCCGGCGCGCCCGACGAGCTGATCCGCGCAGCGCTGGCCGACGCGGGCGGGACGGGCCTCGCGGACCTGGACACGGTACTGGCGCGGGGGTACGAGGGCGGGACGGACCTGTCCGGCGGGCAGTGGCAACGGGTCGCGCTGGCGCGGGCGTTGTCGGCGGTACGGCTGGGCGCCGGCGTCGTCCTGCTGGACGAGCCGACCGCGCAACTGGACGTACGCGGTGAGGCGGAGATCTTCGAACGGATCCTGGCCGCCACCCGCGAGTGCACCACCATCCTGGTGTCCCACCGGTTCTCCACGGTCCGGCACGCCGACCGGATCTGCGTGGTCGAAGCCGGGAAGGTCATCGAGCTCGGCTCGCACGACGAGCTGATCGCGCTCGGCGGCCGGTACCGGGAGATGTTCGACCTGCAGGCCCGACCGTTCGCCGTCATCGAGGGTGAGGAGGAGATCGAGCACGATGTCCTCGCCTGACGAGCTGCCCCCGGCGCTGTCCTCGATGTGGCGGCTGTGCCGGCTGGGTTACCGGGACGAGCCCGGCCTGCTGCTGGCCGCCTTCCTGTTGTCCCTGTTCGCCGCGCTGCCCGACGCTCTCATCGCGGTGTGGCTCAAGCTGCTCGGCGAGGGAGTCCTGCGGCACGACCGCGGCGCGGTGCTCGGGGCCGCCGCCGGCCTGGCCGCGTCCGCCACGGCGACCTGGTACCTGCGGGTGGTCGGCACCC
>VAXX01000490.1 GCA_005885115.1 Actinomycetota bacterium
CGGCGTCGGCCGGTACCGGCGGCCGGCACCGCTTCCCGGACAGCATCGCGCTTCCCGCCGGCTGGCAGCCGGAGGGGTTCACCATCGGCCGGGGTACCAGCTTCTACGTGGGCTCGCTCGCGAACGGCGCGGTGTTCCGGGGCGACCTGGCCACCGGTACCGGCCGGGTGCTGGTACCGGGAGCGGCCGGTACCGCCAAGACCGGGCTCAAGGTGGACCGGCACAACCGGCTCTGGGCGGCCGGCGCGGGCGGCGGCGACGCGACCGTGTACGACGCGGCCACCGGCGCCACGTTGGCGCACTACGTGTTCACCACGGACCCGAACACGTTCGTCAACGACCTGGTCGTCACCCCGCGCGCGGTGTACTTCACCGACTCGGCGCGCCCGTTCCTGTACGTGGTACCGCTGGCTCCGGGCGGCCGGCTGCCCGGGCAGTCGGCGGTACGGTCGCTCGCGCTGACCGGACCCGCGGCGGCGGACGGCGCGTTCAACAACGGGATCGTGGCCACCCCTGACGGTCGGCTGATCGTGGTACAGATGGTCGCCGGGCGCCTGGTGTCCGTCGACCCGGCCACCGGTGCCAGTACGGTCGTGGACCTGCACGGCTACTCTGTCGTCAACGGGGACGGGCTGGTCCTGCGCGGACACCTGCTGTACGTGGTCCGCAACGTCGACAACAAGGTCGCCGTCCTGCGGTTGGACCGGCGGTTCGCCAGCGGCGTACCGGTCAGGGAGCTCACCAGCCCCCTGCTGCGGGTACCGTCGACCGCCGACCTGTTCGGTCCGTGGCTGTACCTGGTGAACGCCCGCTTCGACGTCACGCCGACCCCGACGACCGACTACAACGTGGTGCGCGTCCGCGCCTGACGGCGGGTTACAACTGCGGGAACTGGCGGAAGGGGCGCTCGTCGTCCTCGAACAGTTGCGAGGCCCGCCCGACCAGTTGCGGATCCGGGGTACCGGCGACCTCGACGTCCTTGTCGTCGTACCGGAACCGGCTCAGCAGGTGCCGCATGGCCTGGATCCGGGCCCGCTTCTTGTCGTTGCTCTTGATCACCGTCCACGGCGCGTCGGCGGTGTCGGTGTAGAAGAACATCGCCTCCTTGGCCTCGGTGTAGTCGTCCCAGCGGTCGAGTGAGGCGAGGTCCGTGGCCGAGAGCTTCCACTGGCGTACCGGGTCCACCTGGCGGATCACGAACCGGGTCTGCTGCTCGCGACGGGACACCGAGAACCAGAACTTGACCAGGTGGATCCCGGAACGGACCAGCATCCGCTCCAACTCGGGCGCCTGGCGCATGAACTCCAGGTACTCGGCCCGGGTGCAGTACCCCATGACCCGCTCGACGCCGGCCCGGTTGTACCAGGACCGGTCGAACAGCACCATCTCCCCCGCCGCCGGCAGGTGCGCCACGTAACGCTGGAAGTACCACTCGGTGGCCTCCCGCGGCCGCGTCGCGCCCCTCGAACAGCACCACCAGCCGCTCGCCGGACGACTTGATCCAGTTCTGCAGCTTGAGCAGCTCGATCTGCAGCAGCCGCTTCTCCCGCTCGTACTCCTGCCGGGGCATCCGCTCCGGGTACGGGTACCCCTCCCGCCAGGTGTCCACCGGGCGGCCGTCCTGGGTCACCAGGACCGGATCGTCATCGTCGTCGTCGACCACCCGGTAGTCGCCGAGCCGCCGCAGCAGCGACGCGCTGGTCGACTCCTCGTCCTCGATGTCCATGGCTCGACCGTACGGGCCGGTCGTCTGGTCGGCACAGGTCAGCGCATCCGGTACCTCAGCCGAGCCGGCCGGACCGGGCCCGGACCAGGGCCCGGCAGACCTGCCCGAACCGGCGCGCGTCGTTGGTGTGGAAGATCCGGACCGGGTGCCCGTCGATGCTCGCCCACAGCTCCAGATTCCGGCCGTGGCCACGGATGTCCTCGATCGCGCTCAGCGCCGCCTCGACCAGCAGTACGCCGACCACGGCGGCGGCGAGCGCGACCACCGCGACGATCGCCACCGTCCCCGGACCGCCGCTGAGCCAGTGCTCGACCGCCCGGTCGAGCCCGCCGAGCCACCAGACGAAAGTGGCGGCGATCCGGACCAGGACGGCCGTGGCCAGGATGCCCAGGCCGACCAGCACCCGCCGGCCGGCGAGCGAGCGGCGGCTCTTCCACACCTCGTCGAGGCGGTACAGCGGGTACGCGCAGCCGTCCACGACGATCGCGGCCGCCGTGATGTGCACACGGTCGTCGCGATAGTACGTGCGCACGTGCAGACCGTAGCGGTCAGCGGCGGCGCGCCGCACCCCCGCGACCGTCGCCCCGGTCGCCCCCCGTTCGTCGCGGCCGGTACGACGGTCAGCGGTGGCGGCCCGATCGCCAGGTCACGATAGGCGTCCGGAGTTGACACGACAGTTGACAGCACCGTCGATACCCCAGCCGCTACCGTGTCCTGGTGCAGTTCCGGATCCTGGGGCCGGTGGAGATCTGCGCCGACGACGGCCGGATCGTGCCGCTCGCCCGGCGGCAGGAACGCTGCCTGCTGGGCATCCTGCTGCTCGACCCGGGCCGGGTGGTGCCGGCCGACCGGCTGTGCGCCCTACTGTGGGACGACAACCCACCGGAGCAGGCGCGGGCGATCCTGCGCAGCCACATCACCCGGGTCCGCGCCGCGCTGGCGGGCGCGCGGGAGGTCGCGCTGGACTTCCAACAGGGTGGGTACGTCCTGCACGCCGAGCCGGAAACCGTTGACGTACACCGGTTCCGGCGGCTGCTCGACCGGGCCGGTACGACGACCGACGCCGGTACCCGGGAGCGGCTGCTGCGCCAGGCGCTGGCCCTGTGGCGCGGGCCGGCGCTCGACGGCGCCGCCACGCCCCGGCTGCGTACCCGCCTGTGCGCGGATCTGGAGGAGCAGCGCCTGCACGCCAGCGAGGAGGCGATCGCGGCCGGCCTGGTGCTGGGCCGGCACCGGGAGCTGCTCGCCGAGCTGGCCGACCTGACCGGTACCCACCCGGCCCGGGAACACCTCGCCGAACTGCACATGCGCGCCCTGTACGCCACCGGACGGACCGCCGAGGCGCTGGCCGCGTACACCCGGCTCCGGACCCACCTCGCCGACCAGCTCGGCCTGGACCCGGCCCCGGCGCTGCAACGGCTGCACCGCTCGATCCTGCGCCGCGAGCCGTTGCCCGACAGCACCCCGCCGGGTACCCGAAGCGACGTACGGCCGGCCCAGCTCCCGCCGGACCTGCCCGGCTTCGCCGGGCGCACCGGTCAGCTCGAGCACCTGGACCGCCTGCTCGCCGGCCGGACGAGCGCGGTGGTCATCTCGGCGATCACCGGTACCGCCGGGGTGGGCAAGACGTCCCTGGCCATCCACTGGGCGCACCGGGTCCGCGACCGGTTCCCCGACGGCCAGCTGTACCTGAACCTGCGCGGCTTCGACCCCGCCGGCAGCGCGGTCACCCCGGCCGAGGCGGTCCGCGGGATCCTCGACGCCCTCGGCGTCGCCCCGCAACGGATCCCGGACGGCCTCGACGCGCAGGTCGGCCTGTACCGTAGCCTGCTGTCCGGCAAGCGGCTGCTGATCCTGCTGGACAACGCCCGCGACCCCGAGCAGGTCCGGCCGCTACTGCCCGGCAGCCCCGGCTGCCTCGCCGTGGTCACCAGCCGCAACCGGCTCACCGGCCTGGTCGCGATCGACGGCGCCCAACCGGTCCCGCTGGACCTG
>VAXX01000491.1 GCA_005885115.1 Actinomycetota bacterium
CACGCCTTCGGCCAACTGGTACGCCGGCACCAGGACCGACTCTGGGCGGTGGCGCTGCGTACCCTCGGCGACCGGGAGGAGGCCGCCGACGCCCTCCAGGACGCGCTGATCTCGGCGTACCGCTCGGCCGACCGGTTCCGGGGCGAGTCCGCGGTCACCACGTGGCTGCACCGGATCGTGGTCAACGCCTGCCTGGACCGGATCCGCCGGCGGGCGGCCCGGCCGACGGTACCGTTGGTGGAGACCACCCCCGTACCCGTACCGGCGGTCGACTCGGACACCGTGCTGGACGTACGGGCCGCTCTCCAGCGGCTGCCCGCCGACCAACGGGCCGCGCTCGTCCTGGTCGAGGTGCAGGGGTACTCGGTCGCCGAGGCGGCGGCGATCCTCGGCATACCCGACGGCACGGTCAAGAGCCGGTGCGCCCGCGGCCGGGCGAGACTTGCCGCACTCCTCGGGTACCTGCGGAACCCGCCGTCCGGGGCGGACGTCCCATCTCAGACAACGAACCGCGAGGAGAGGCGGTGAGTCCGATCGACGACGACGAGCTGGATCGGCTCGCCGACTACACCGCGGGGCTCCTCGACCCGGCGCAGGCGGCCCGGGTACGCGAGCTGATCGCGCAGGACCCGGACTGGGCCCGGGCGTACGCCGGGCTGACGACCACCGGTACCCGGCTGGACGCCGACCTCGCGGACCTGCGCGACCCGCCGATCCCGACCGAGGTGGCCGACCGGCTGACCGCCGCCCTGGCGCTGGAGACGCCACCGGTCCCGGCCCGTACCGCCACGGTTGTCGACCTGTCCACCCGGCGCCGCTGGACCCGCCGCGCGGCCGGGCTGACGGCGGTGGCCGCGGCCCTTGCCGCGATCCTCGGCTCGGTCGCCGCCCTCTCCAGCAGGCAGGGCGAGACGGCGAGCACCAGCGCCGGCCGGGCACCCGCGCCGATCTCCGCGCCGGCGGCCGGCTCGGCCGTCGCCGACACCGCCCAGCTCGTGGTGCGCCACAGCGGTACGGACTACACCGCGCAGACCCTCGGGCGGGTCAACGGGGCACCCGGCGCGGTGGCGCCGGTGCCCAGCGCGCCGGCCGGTGGGCTGGGCTCGAAGCAGGAGCAGGCGCCGCGGGCCCCGCAGCCGGCCGCCCCCGCGCTGGACCGGCTGGCCGGCGACGCCGCGCTGCACCAGTGCCTGGCCACGATCGTGGACCGGTACGGTGGCCAGCCGACCGCCGTCGACTACGCGCGGTTCGACGGCGCCCCCGCGTTGATCGTGTCGCTGTCCGACCGCCGGATCGTGGTCGCCGGCCCGGACTGCGGCCTGCCGGGGTCCGGTGACGACGAGCGGTACACCGTCAAGTGACCTGTGGCACCGGCGGCGCGCACCGGGAATTGCCCTTCGTACGATGACGTTTGCGCGTGTGCGACGACATCGACGAGGAGTGGGCGTCCAGTGAGTGACATCCGCAATCTGATCATCATCGGCTCCGGTCCGGCCGGGTACACCGCGGCCGTGTACGCCGCCCGGGCCAACCTGCGCCCCCTGGTGATCGAAGGTGCCCAGGCCGGTGGCGCGCTGATGACCACCACCGAGGTGGAGAACTTCCCTGGCTTCCCGGACGGGATCATGGGTCCGGAGTTGATGGACAGCATGCGCAAGCAGGCCGAACGGTTCGGGGCCGAACTGATCACCGACGACGTGTCGGCCGTCGACCTCACCGGCCCGGTCAAGCGGGTCTGGATCGGCCAGCAGGAGTACCAGGCGCACGCCGTCATCCTGGCCACCGGCTCGGCCTGGCGGCCGCTGAACGTCCCGGGCGAGCAGGAGTACCTCGGCCACGGCGTGTCCTCGTGCGCCACCTGTGACGGCTTCTTCTTCCGCGGCCAGCCGATCGCGGTGGTCGGCGGCGGGGACTCCGCGATGGAGGAGGCCACGTTCCTCACCCGGTTCGCCGAGTCGGTGACGATCGTCCATCGACGCGACGAGTTCCGGGCCAGCAAGATCATGGCGGAGCGCGCGCTTGCCAACCCGAAGATCCGTGTGCGGTGGAACAGCGTGGTCAGCGCGGTACTCGGGGCGGACGGCAAGGTCACCGGGGTACGCCTGCGCGACACGAAGACCGGCGAGGACTCGACCCTGGACGTCAAGGGCGTCTTCGTGGCGATCGGGCACGATCCGCGTAGCGAACTGTTCCGCGGTCAGGTAGACATGGACGAAAATGGATACATCCTGGTATCGGCGCCGAGCAGCCGGACGAACGTACCGGGGGTGTTCGCCGCCGGTGACCTCGTCGACCACACGTACCAGCAGGCGATCACCGCCGCCGGTACCGGCTGCACGGCCGCCCTGGACGCCGAGCGCTACCTCGCCGCCCTACCTGACTGACTGAATACCCGCCGGTCCACCCGCGGCCGGCGGCCACCGAACGGCACCTACGAAAGAACCGGGAGAGCACCTCGATGGGAGCCACGAAGGCCGTCACCGACGCCACGTTCGCCAGTGAGGTCCTGCAGTCCGACACGCCCGTACTGGTCGACTTCTGGGCCGAATGGTGCGGCCCCTGCCTGCGCGTCGCGCCGGTACTGGAGGAGATCGCCACCGAGATGGGGGACAAGGTGAAGGTCGTGAAGCTCGACATCGACGCCAACCCCAACACCGCCCGCGACTACCAGGTGCTGTCCGTACCGACGCTGACCGTGTTCAAGGGCGGCCAGCCGGTGCAGTCGGTCGCCGGTGCCCGGCCCAAGGGCGACCTGGTGCGCCTGATCGAGTCGGCCCTCTGACCCAGGCTCTGCCGCACGCCCCGCGTCTGGTACGCCAGGCGCGGGGCGTTGTGCGCGCCGGCCGTACCCGCTGGAGCGCACGATCAGGCGGGGCGACCGGGGCGCCGCGGTCGCGGAGATCCGTACCGTGCTGCGCGTCCTGGACCTGCTGCCCGCCTGGACGGCCACCGCCGACGCGAGCGCGGAAGCTGAGTTTGACGAGCAGACCGAGCTGGCGGTACGGGCGTTCCAGCAGAGTCGCGGACTGTCCGTCGACGGCCGGATCGGCGCCGAAACCTGGCGCGCCCTCGACGCCGCCCGTTGGCGGCTCGGCGCCCGTACGCTCTACCAGTCGCTACCCGATCCGCTGGTCGGCGACGACGTCCGGCAGTTGCAGGAACGGCTGCTGGAGATGGGGTACGACGTGGGCCGCGCGGACGCCATCTACGGTGCGCGTACCGCCCGCGCGGTGGCGATGTTCCAGCGTGAGGTGGGCCTGGTGCCGGACGGCGCCTGTGGTCCCCAGACCATGAACGCGCTGCGCCGCCTCGGTCGCAAGGTGGTCGGCGGCGCCCCGCTCGCGCTGCGCGAGATCGCCAAGCTGCACGGCTCCGGCCGCGCTCTGGTCGACAAGACGATCGTCATCGACCCTGGCCACGGCGGCCCCGACCCTGGCGTGACCGTACCCGACGGGTTGCTCCGCTGGACCGAGGCCGACCTGGCCTTCGACCTGGCCCGCCGGCTGGAGGGCCGGCTGGGCGCCGCCGGGATGCGGGTACACCTGACCCGGGGCCCGGCGCCCGAGGCGGAGCTGACCGACCGGGAACGCGCCCAGCTCGCCAACGATCTGGGCGGCGACCTGTTCATCTCGCTGCACATCGACGGGCACGCCAACCCGGGCGCGCACGGGGTGGCGACCTACCACTACGGCACCGAGAGCGGCGTCACCTCGACGGTCGGGGAGCGGCTGGCCGGACTGGTCCAGCGGGAGATCGTCATGCGGACCGGGCTGGCCAACTGCCAGACCCACGCCAAGACGTGGGAGCTGCTGCGGTTGACCCGGATGCCGGCGGTACGGGTCGAGGTCGGCTACCTCACCTCGCCGCTGGACCGGGAGAAGCTGGTCGACCCGTTGTTCCGGGACCGGGTGGTCGAGGCGATGATGGCCGCCGTCCAGCGGATGTACTTCCCGGTCGAGGAGGACGTACCGACCGGATCGATCGATGTCTCCACAATCCGGGCAGCCATGGCCGGCGTATCGGATCCGGTCAGCGCGCCATCCCTCTAGACCTGCACGCAGGTCAGCCCGCCGATCGCAGTCCCGGCATCGTCGTGGTGGAGCGGATCGCCGGACGCGCCGGGCGCAGCAGCGACTCGGGACTCATCGAGCCCAGCAGCTTCTCCAGGGCGTACTCCACGTCGGACTTCCAGGACAGCGCGGTACGCAGCTCCAGCCGCAGACGCGGGTACCGGG
>VAXX01000492.1 GCA_005885115.1 Actinomycetota bacterium
CAGTGGTGGGGATAAGGCAAGCCCCTTAGAGAACCTGAAAGCCATCGATGGAATTGGGCTCGGCTGGGCCACGAGCCGACAAGGGTCGGATCGATGGCCCCGGCTACCTTGTCGTATTCAGCGCAGAATGTCGTGTAGGTCTGCCAGTGTCGATTCCGCAGCCGGCGCTTGAGCTCTACGGCCATCACTGGCCCTCCCGTCGAGCGAATGAGCAGAACATAGCACGTAGGAGACTCAGACGAGACCTCGCGCCGGCCTTGACTGGAAGAAGGGACCTACACGATGTCGAGACGTGACACGACTCGTCGGCACTATCAAGCTCATGACGCAAGCGACTTGCAAGGCCCTTGAAGGTATGTTCGTGCGCCATTCGACGGACGACAGCGCGGAGGCGGTCTTTCGCCGGACGGTACTAGCCGCTGCCGGGTTCCTCTGGGTGCTCGGCGTACCGGAACAGGCATTGGCGGCGCTCTACGACCTGATCGCGTCGGTGTCAGGCGAGGAAGGGCTTCGCGCGGCGCTCGCCGCTCGGCTTGGGGAACATCCCGATGCGCTGGCGTAGGCGAGGCACCGCAGCGCTTGATCCGCTGATTGCCGCTGATGGATCGCGCACCCGGCTCGCGGATGGCGACGTTGTCTTGAAGCCCGGGTACCCGCCCTGGTCCGAACTCGTGAGGCGGGAGCGTGCTCGCGATGCCGGCCCCACCGTTTGATCTGACCGATCCACCCAACGAGCCACCGGCCGGGTGCGATCGACTGACCTGGCAGCTCGCCCGGCAACTGCGCCGGGATCACGAGCCTGCTGCCGATGGGCGGTGTCGCAGCAACGGCTGCCGGACCGCGTATGCAGACTGGCCCTGTCAGCCTCGACGGCTGGCGGATACCGGACTCCTGGCAAGTGTTGGTGCGTGGGCAGGTCTGGACATCGGCCGCCTCGGAACCCGCTGGTTCGCCAACGTTCCGCCACCGCGTGATCGGGGCACACGACCGTGACGGCCGGATGCCGGCTCAGGCGCGGGCGTCGAGGATCTGTTGGAGTTCGGCGGTGTGCTGTTCGACCAGATCGGGGCGGCCGTGGTGCTGTGCCGGGGTGTTCTGGAAAAGCACCACCCGCCACCCGTCATCGTCCTGCGCGACGAGCGACTGGACGGCGTTGACCGCCGGGTTGAGCCGCGTCTGGCCGGGCGGCACCATGCCGGCGATGGCGAACAGCAGCGCGGTACCCGGGCCGAGCGGGCGTACCCGACGGACCTTCGTGACGTACGCGGCGGTCGGGTGGTCGGCGAAGATCGGGGTGAGGTGATCGACGATCTGTCCGGCCGGTACCTGGCTGCCGTCGAAGCCGACCATCAGACCGTCGGGCGCGAAGATCGCCGCGAAGGCGTGCGCGTCCCGCCGGTTCCAGGCGTCGAGCAGGTCGGCGTGGAGCGCACGTACGGCCGATTCGTCGAACTGGCTCATACCCACGAGGGTATGCCGGCGTTGCCGCTCACCTGGTAGCCGCCGGCCTGTCTACGATCGCCGGGTGCCCATCGCGCTCGCGCTCATCGGCGCGCTGCTCGGCGCGCTCGTGCCGCCGGTGGCGTACCGGCTGTCGGTGCCGTACGGGGAGCCGGCGCGATCGGCGTGTGCCGCGTGCGGGACACCGTTGCGCTGGCGGCCGGGCCGGTGTCCGGCCTGCCACGCCCGGCTCGGGCCGCCGGTCTGGCTGACCGCGTTGCTGGGCGCGGTCACGTTCGGCACCCTCACGTGGGCGCTCGGCCCGGTGCCCGTACTGCCGGCCTTCCTCGTGGTGGCCGCGCTCGGCGTCCTCCTGGGGGCGATCGACGTCGCCTGTCACCGATTGCCGGATCCCCTGGTGGCGCTGGGGGTCGGGTTGGCCATCCCCCTGCTCGGCCTGGCGGGTCCACATCTGTTGGTACGCGCGGGACTCGGCGCGCTGACGATGGCCGGCGGGTACCTGCTGCTCGCCCTGCTACCCGGGGCCAACCTCGGCTTCGGTGACGTGAAACTGGCCGGGCTGCTGGGACTGCTGCTCGGCTGGCTCGGTTGGCCGGCGGTGCTCCTGGGCGCGCTGCTTCCCCATCTGCTCAACGGGCCGGTGGTGCTGGTACTCCTGCTGTCCCACCGGGTACGCCGGGACACCGCACTTCCGTTGGGACCGGCCCTGTTGGCCGGCGCGTGGCTCGCCGTCGTGGCGATCGGCCTGTCGAGCCGGTACCTCCGCTAGCCTTTCGGGTCTGTCGCACCACCCGTTGGGTGGATGCCCTGTCGTCGACGGCTGTCGCCGGTCGACAGGCCAGGACGCCGGGGCGGTGACGACGCTGCCCGCTCGCCCGACTGTGACAGGGCGTGTACAGGCGGCAGGCTCCCAGCGCGGCCCTTGGTCGCTCGTTGTGTCTTCCCGCCGTGCGTCCGGCTCGATCCAGGGGGTACTCCTCGCATGCTGAACTTCTACTGCAAGCTCCAGGCCCTGATGGCCACCCGCGACCGTGGCGCGACCGCCGTGGAGTACGGACTCATCGTCGCCGCCATCGCCGCCGTCATCGTCATCCTGGTCTTCACCCTCGGTGGCCGGATCGAAGCGGCCTTCCAGACCGTCTGCACCAAGATGAACGGCGGCGCTGCCTGCGCGGCCGCCTGACACTGGGAATCGTGGTAGGGGAGGAGCTGTTCGTGGACAGGTGGATGCGCGGTGCCGACCGTGGTGCCGCCGCTGTGGAGTTCGCGCTGCTCCTCCCGCTGCTGCTGATCCTGGTATTCGGCATCATCGACTTCGGCCGGATGCTCAACACCCAGCTCACTCACCGGCGGGTTGGGTACGACCACCACCACGACGACCGCGTGCCCGGCCAACCCGGCGCCGAGCGATACGACAACGGTCACCGTCACGTACCAGTTCCAGTTCGCCACCCCGATCGGGGCGCTGGCGCCGATCCTGGGCGGGACCGCGTACGGCGGACCGGTCACCCTGCGCGCCACCGGAGTCATGCCATGCCGCGCTTGAACCTGTTGTGGCCCAAGGGAAATGGTGACCGGGGTAGCGTGGCGACGATCGTCGCGGTACTGCTGGCCGGTGGCGTACTGCTCGGCATGGCCGCCTTCGTGGTCGACGTCGGCAACCTCTTTACCGAGCGCGAGGAACTGCTCAGCGGCGCCGACTCGGCCGCGCAGACGCTCGCGCTGGACTGTTCCCGGCGCGGTGGACTGTGCGGCACCGCCGACCTGACCCGGGCGGGTACGGCGGCCAACGGCAACGCCAAGGACGGACTGTCCAATGTGGACCTGATCTGCGGGTCCGAATCCGGCGGGCGGCT
>VAXX01000170.1 GCA_005885115.1 Actinomycetota bacterium
CGCTTCGGGCTGATCGACTACGCCCTCGCCCCGCTGGAGGACACGCTCGGGGTCCACAACCCCGCCGCGCTGGCTCAGCTCAAGAACGACCTCGCCGTCGTCGTCAGCGCGGAGGCACTGTTCTGCCTGACCGACCTGTGCGGCCTCGATCCCGAGCAGGCCATCGCCAGCGCCGTACACACCGCGACGACGGTCACCCGGGCCGCCCTGATGGAGAACCCCGCCGGTCGGCAACGCCGGCCCTCCCGGAGTCACCGTACGGTGAAGACGTAGCTCGTTCACGACGTCGCGGGGGCTAGGCCCGGCGCCGGGCGCCTGGCGGGAGCGGGCAGCGGTTCGGCCGGGAAGCGGGCGACGACCCGGGCGGCGGTGCCGGCCGCGCGGCGCGAGGTGGTGAGGACCCCGAGCGTGGCGACCAGCGCGCCGCAGCCGACCAGGATCCACCAGCCCAGGTGGGTGGCTGTGGTGAAGTCGGCGTGGCTGCGGGCGGGCGCGTCGGCGATCGAGCCGAGTACGGCGACGCCGAGGCTGTTGCCGATCTGACGGCCGGTGGTGGTGATCGCGGCGGACACCCCGGCCTGCGCCCGTGGCATGCCGGCCACGGCCGTGTCGGTGATCGGGGCGTTGACGATGCCGGACCCGGCGCCGAACAGCAGGTACGCGACGAGCAGGACCGGCAGCGGCGTACCGGGGGTCAGCGCGGTCAGCGTCGCCGCCCCGGCCGCGATCAGCACGCCGGCGGCGACCAACGCGGTACGGGCGCCACACGCGGCGGTGAGGCGGCCGGAGATCGTGGAGGCGACCGCCGTACCGCCGGCCATCGGCACGGTCAGCAGGCCGGCCTGCAGCGCGCTGTACCCGCGCACGTCCTGCAGGTACAGGGTGTTGAGGAACAGGAAGCCGGACAGGGCCAGGAACGCGGTGATCGCCGCGACGAACGCGCCGGTGAACGGGACGGAGCCGAAGAACCTCGGATCGATCAGGGGTTGGGCACGGCGGCGTTCGTAGGTGGGCAGCGCGACGGCCCCGGCTGCGGCGAGGACGAGCAGCCCGACGATCGGCGCGCTGCCGTACCCCCGGTGGGCGCCCTCGATGATGGCGTAGATGAGCGCGGCGAGCATGGTGACGATCAGCGCCTGCCCGATCGGGTCCGCGCGGCGCGGGTTCGCGGCTCTGGACTGTGGTACGAGCAGCGCGCTCAGTACCAGTGCCGCCGCACCGACCGGGATGTTGATCCAGAAGATGGCGCGCCAGCCGGCCGACTCAACGAGCAGGCCGCCGAGTACCGGGCCCAGGGTCAGGGACAGCCCGACAGTCGCGCCCCACACCCCGATCGCGCGGGCGCGTCTACGCGGCTCGGGGAAGGTGTGCGTGATGATCGACAGGGCGACCGGGTTGAGCATGCTGGCGCCCAGGCCCTGCGCGATGCGGAAGGCGATCAGCCAGTCCAGCGCCGGAGCCAGGGAGCAGGCCAGCGAGCCGAGCGTGAACAGCGCCAGTCCGGCCTGGAACACCCGGCGCCGGCCGATGCGGTCGCCGGTGGACCCGGCGAGCATCATGAAGCTGGCGATGGCGAGGGTGTAGCCGTCGATGGTCCACTGCAGGCCGGTGACCGGGGCGTTCAGGTCGTGCCCGATGGCCGGCAGCGCGACGTTCACGGCCGTGGTGTCGACCACGGTGATCAGCAGGCTCAGACAGCACACGGCCAGCACGAGGCGCGCGCGCCGTACGGCAGGGTCTGACCCGGTCATCGTTCGTCCTCCTCGGGCGCGGTCCTGATAGCCGCGCCCGCCGGTACCAGTGGTGATGAGTACCGGCGGGCACAGTTCGGTGACGATCGGGCGGGTTACTCGCCGTCGGGCTTGATCTCGGTGCTGACGAACTCGCCGATGGCCGCGAAGACCGACGCCGGCTGCTCGACGTGCGGGAAGTGCCCGGCCTGCGGGATGGACCGGAAGGTGGCGCGGGGGAAGGAGCCGGCCAGGGCGTGCTGGTACTGAAGCGGCACGATCCCGTCCTGCTCCCCGGCCAGCACCAGCACCGGCACGGTGATCCGGTGCAGCCGCCCGCGCAGCTTCGGGTCGTACATGACGCCCGTGTAGACCCCGGCGGTACGCAGGTTGGCGGCGCCCACCGCCCGCTGCTCCTCGGTGAACGCGGCCGGGTTGGGCCGCAGGGCCGGGTTGTGGAAGGCCAACTCGCCGGTCCGGACCGGGCCCAGCTTCGCCGGGTCCGCGATCTCCAACGGCGGCTCCGGTGCGATCCCGACCCCGGCGAGCATGATCAGCCCGCTGACCCGGCCGCGGGTGTCGCGCAGCGCCATCTCGGCGGCGATCCAGCCGCCGAACGAGCTACCGACCACCAGGACGTGCCGCAGACCGAGCTTCTCGACCAGGCCCAGGTAGACCTCGGCGAGGTCGGCGATGCTGTCGGCCCAGTCCGGCCGGGGCGTCCCGTCGAAGCCGGGGTGGGTCGGCGTGATCACGTACGCGTGCTCGGACATCGCGGCGGCGAACCCGGCCATCGAGCGCGGGCCGGCACCGCCGTGCAGCATCAGCACCGCACTCGCGGACCGGGCGCCGCGCTTCTCGACGGTGACGCTCAACCCGTCGTACAGCTCGAAGGTCCGGGTCTTGCTGGTAGGGGTGGAGACGGTCACGATGGACTCCTTGACGGTTAACTCTCTTTGTGAGCGCTTGCTGTCATGAGCATAGGGAGCCCGGCCAGATCATGCAAGCCCACTCTCACGACGAGAGTTAGCTGGCTTTACTGGACGTTCGCTGAGACAGGCTCCGCACGTGGAGGCAATGCCGGTCGTCGGCCGGCTCCCGGCAAGGAGTAACGCCACCCGCGGGGCAGCCCAGGGCACGATGCGTCCGCCAGGGCTGGCGGCGGGGCCGGTCAACGGGGCGGTTTGACGGCTACGGTGATGAACGCGGTTTCGGCGAAGCAGGGCTGCCACCGGCGCGGCGCCGGCCGTCGATGGTGGCGGCACCGGAGGCGGTTGGTCGATGGGCGACCGCGATCTGGCCGCACGGTGCCCGGGTCAACGCGGGTTGCCACGGGGCCATGAAGATCGCTTCGTTCGGCATCGGGGTCCACTGTCGATCCGACGGCGCCCCGTACGGGTCGGCTCGTAGCAGCACGCCACCACGGATCGCAGCACAGACAATTCCGAAACAGACGAGCACCGTAGGAGCACCTGGAGTCCACAGTGGACGGACCCTGAACGGCGCCCGACCCGCGTTTCCGCAGGCCAGACGCCGTTTGATGTTGCGCGCCCGAAGGGACTCGAACCCCTAACCTTCTGATCCGTAGTCAGATGCTCTATCCGTTGAGCTACGGGCGCAGTGCTCAGCCAGTGTACATACGCGGGCGAAGCGCGGAGGCTCCGGGATTCGAACCCGGGAGGGGCTTTAAGACCCCAACCGCATTAGCAGTGCGGCGCCATAGACCGGACTAGGCGAAGCCTCCGTGGCAGCCCTAAGACCACCGACGATCGAGGATACAGGCACGGTACGGGTGTGGGCAAAGCGACTATCCGTCCCCGGTATGCGTGTCGCCCGTACCCGTTGACCTGGGACGATCCACGTGCCGGCCGGGCGTGACCGGCGTACCGGTCGGTGGCCGGCTACGCTCAGGCCGCATGGAGGACGACACGACGCGTACCCCGAGGCCCCGGGCGAAGTCTGCCCGGCCGCCGGCGGCGCTGTTCGTGGAGCCGCAGGTACCACCGGCCCGACCAGCACCGGAACCCGAGCCCGAACCCGCCCCGAAGGCCAACGGCACCGAGCCGGACCCGCCGGTCCAACGGCAGCCCGCCAAGACCGCCCCGCGCAAGGCGGCCAAGAGGGCCGCGAAGAAGGCCGAACCCGAACCGCCGAAACCGGCACCGCGCAAGCGGGCGACCAGGACCGCGCCGCGGACCCGCCCGCCGTGGTGGTCCCGCACCCCCCTGACCCCCGCAGCGGTACCGGAGCTCCTCGCCGAAGCCGCCGTCGAGCGCTTCGGCGACTCCGCCGACCGGTACGTCCACTGGCTGCGCGCCACGTACCCGCAGGCCACCCCGGACGGGCTCGCCCGCCTGGCGGTCGAACGGCTGGCCCGGCGCACCCGGTACCTGGCCCTGGCCGGACCGGCCGGACCCGTGGCGCTACTCGCCACCCAGGCCGAGTTGGTGCTGCACGTCGCGGCGGCGTACGGGCGGGATCCGCGCGACCCCGCCCGGGTACCCGAGTTGCTGGCGGTGCTGGAGCCGAAGGCGCTGGCCGGGCCGACGATCGCACGGCTGGCCGGCCGGCTGTTGCCCGGCGCCGGACTGGTGGCCGGCGTCCTCACGGACGCCGGCGCACTGGAACGGACCGGGCGCCGGGCGGTCGCGTACTACCGCTAGGGATTGACCGCGATCACCGTCTCGCCGACCCCGTTCGTACCGTCGCTGTAGCTCACCAGGCCAAGGTAGTGGCTGGTCGAGCTCAGTCCGGTCCAGCTCGCGGTGACCGTGGCCGGCTTCCCGAGGGTCACCGGCTGGCTGGCCGGCGCCACGGTGAGGTTGCCCGCGTTGGTCGGCGGCACGTTCCAGCTGTGCAGCTTTGCCGCGAGCGGGCCGGGCAGCGGGTTGGCGAACAGGTCGACGAAGACCGCGTACGTGCCGGGATCCGTCACGGTGACCGACTCGTCGGCGGTGCCGCTGGCGCTCTGCCCCACCGGGGTCAGGTTGCCGGAGGCGTCTACCGAGTAGACGTACAGGTCGAGGTCGGTGCCCGGGGCGTAGTCCGACGCGAACGTGGCGAACCGCGCGATGGCCGTACCCGCCGGCACCGTCAGGTCGACCCGACCGGTCCGGCCGGACGGTGCCGGGTTCGCCGGGTCGAAGCGGCCGTTGGGGTCGGCGGTCAGCGACAGTGGCCTGACCGTATCCGCGAGCAGCCCCGCTCCGCTCGCGTTCAACGTGCCGGTGTACCCGGCGCGCAGCGGGATGGCCGTGCTGCCGGTGGCCCCGGTGCCGGTCACCTCGGCCGGCGCGGCGACCGCCACCGACTGTACGGCGATCGGGCTGGTCACCGCGTTGCCGTCGAAGCCGCGCCAGGTGAGCGAGCCGAAGCCGTACGAGCCGAACCCGGCGGTGGTACGGGTGACCGTGACCGTGAACGTCGCTGTGCCGTTGGGCCGCACCACGATCGCCGGCGGGTCCACCTTGACCTTGTACCCGGCCGGCGCCTTGACGTCGGCGTAGTAGAGGGCCCAGCGGTGCGCGACGTTGGTGACGGTACGGGTCACGGTCGCCGTACCGGCGAGCGAGCCGAACGCGATCGACGGGTAGTTGAGCTGGCTCGGGGTGATCGCCGGGACCGTGGCGCACGAGTCCGAACCGTCGGGCAGTTGCAGGTGTACGCCGATCCCGCAGGAGTACGCCAGCCAGTCCACCGGCGTCGAGTCGTACACCAGCCCGGGGTTGAACGCCCTGGCCGGGTCCACCTCGCCGGAGCCGAAGTCCAGGGCGGTACCCGGGATGGGCTTGCCCTTGTCGTCCCTGGTGCTGGCGGTGGTCATGAGCGCCGACTTGACCCACATCGGCGACCAGTCCGGGTGCTTGCTCATCAGCAGCGCGCCGAGCCCGGCGATGTGCGGCGTGGCCATCGACGTACCCGATTCCGTGTCGAACAGGTTGCCGCTGTGCCCGGCCGGCGAGACGGCCGCGATCACGTCGTTGCCCGGCGCCATGATGTCGGGCTTGAGCAGGTCGCCGCCGCTGGACACGGACGGGCCGCGGCTGGAGAAGTCGGCGACGGTCGGTGCCTCCTGCTTCACCTGTACCCCGGCGGACAGCGCCGCGGTCGGGTTGGCCGTGCCGGCGATGTACGCCTTGATCGCCTGCCCCGCCGCCGTGTCCACGTGCACCGTCGGGACGAAGTGGAAGTCCGCGTTGAGCGAGTTGGGCGTCGAGTTCCACAGGACCATGCCGACGCCGCCGGCGTCCTTGACGGCCTGGCTCTTGTCGGTGCGGTTGACCACGCCGCGCTGGCACAGCACGATCTTGCCGGCCACCTTCGCCGGGTCGAGCGAGCCGAGCGCGCAGATGGTCGCGTCGGTCACCGTGGCCGGCGGCTTGGCGGCGGTCGCGGAGTCGATCAACGGCGCGCTCGGTACCGCCGCGCCGACCCCCACGCCGGTGTACTTCGCCCCGTTGCCCAGGGTCACCGACTTGCTGTACCCGACGTCGTGGGTACCGGCGGCGACCGTCGTCTCCCACGGCATCGCATTGTCCACAGTGGACGGTTTCGGGCCGGAGTTGCCGGCGGCGGCGGAGACGAACACCCCGGCCGCGGCGGCCTGCAGGAAGGCCAGCTCGTCCGGGCCGAAGGTGTCGACCGCGTCGCCGACCGAGAAGTTGATGACGTCGGCGCCGTCCGCGACGGCCTGGTCGATCGCGGCCACGATGTCCACGTCGCTGCCGGACGCGCCGGAGCCGGTCTCCCACAGCACCTTGTAGACGGCCAGCCGCGCCCCCGGCGCCATGCCCTCCAGGTCACCGACGGGCACCCCGTTGACGCTCGCGCTCGGTACGTGGTCGCCGGCCGCCGTGCTCGCGGTGTGCGAGCCATGCCCGTCGTAGTCACGCGGCGAGTGGTACTCGCCCGGGAAGCCGTCGCCGATCCCACCCGCGTTGTACCAGTGCGCCCCGATCACCTTGTTGTTGCAGGTGACGTTGTTGGCCGGGTTCGGGTCCGAGCCCGCGTCGCAGGTGCCCTTCCACTTGGCCGCGATCGCCGCGTCGTCCGGGCGCGGGGTGGGCAGCGCCTTGAAGCTCGGGCTCTCCGGCCAGAAGCCGGTGTCGATGTCGGCGACGATCACGCCGTTGCCGGCGTCGCGGTCCCCGCCGAACTGCCGCTTCCACACCCCGTCCGGCCCGGTCAGGCCGACGAACCGGGGCGTCACCGGGGTCTGCACGGTGACCATGCGGGACTTGAAGACATGCAGTACCCCTGGGGTCTGCGCCATCTTCTGCGCCTGCTGCGCGGTCAGCTTGACCGCCACCCCGTTGAACGCCGTCTCGTACCGGTAGAC
Organism: Actinomycetota bacterium; assembly: GCA_005885115.1. Lineage (GTDB taxonomy): Bacteria > Actinomycetota > Actinomycetes > Mycobacteriales > Micromonosporaceae > AC-43. The sequence continues at coordinate 7,069 of VAXX01000170.1, forward strand.
CGCCTTGCCCGTGTCCACGCCGGCGCTGCGCAGCACCGAGGTCTGCTTGTCCGTCAGGTGGCCGCGGTACGCCTGGGCCGGCGCCGACCGGGCGTCCAGCTTGTGCCCGGTGGCCGGCTTGGTGGCCGCGTACCCGGCGTCGCCGCCCTGGTACGACGCGAGCGGCGCGCCGGCGACCTGGACGATGTACAGCGCGGTCGAGGCGGCCGCGGCGGGCTGGGCCTGGGCGACGGCGGTGCCGACGGTGGCCGCCACGAGTGTCACGCCGGCGAGGCTGAGGACGGCGGGGCGGCGGAGCGCGGTCTTCAAACGGGACACCGTACGGAACCTCCGGACAACGGGCGGCGGGTGATCAGCACAGCGATCTAGGGCAGCCTAGGGCCCGCCCCCGACAGAACGGAAGCCACCTGGCCGGCCAGAGGGTGGCGCGAGGGTCAGCGCAGAAATGCCAGGTGCCGGGCGAACAGGACGTAGCCGACGAACGCCACGATGTCCAGCACGGAGTGCGCGAGCACCAGCGGCCCCACCCGCCTCGTCCGCAGGAACACCAGGGCGAAAACCACCCCCATCGCGGCGTTGCCGAGGAAGCCACCGAAGCCCTGATACAGGTGGTACGAGCCGCGCAGCAGGGCACTGGCCGCGACGATCGCCGGTACCCGCCAGCGCAACTGCTCCAGCCGGGTCACCAGGTACCCGACCACCACCACCTCCTCCAGCACCCCGTTCTGTACGGCGGCGAGGACCAGCACCGGTACCTTCCACCAGACGTCCGGCAGCGCCGCCGGTACCACGGTCACGTTGAACCCGGCCGAGCGCGCCGCCACGTACAGCCCGAGCCCCGGGATGCCGATCAGCGCGGCCAGTCCGGCTCCGGTCAGCGCGTCGAACCCGGGCCGGGCCGGTACCAGCCCGAGCACCCGCCCCGCCGACCCGTGGTCGCGCCGCACCAGGTGTACCGCGAGCAACGCCGGTACCAGCCCGAAGCCGATCGACGCGAGCTGGAACGCGAGGTCAAGCCACGGCCGGCCCGGTACGGCGGACTGGACCAGCGTCTGGGTCTGCTGGTTGAGCGGTTTCGGAGTGGTCAGCGAGCGCACCAGGTCGAGCAGGGCGAAGACCGCGTTGGCCCCCAGCGAGACGCCGAGTAGCGCCGAAGAAGTCGCCGCCCTTGCGGCGTACGTCGTCGGTGCCCCAGGCCCGGTCCCGGGGCAGCTTGAGCAGCCGGGGGATGTGCTTGGCGCAGTGGATGTACGCCTCCCGCACGTCCACCACCACCCAGCGCTCGGCCCGCCGACCCGGTACCGGATCCGCCGGCTCCCCCGGGAGCGCGTCGACGATGGTGGCGGAACCGTTGACGTGCAGCCCGATCACGTCCCGGAAGAAGTCCACGAACAGCAGGCCCACGTGGGCGTTCTCGGTGAGGTTGCCCAGGCTCGCCAGCACCCCGTTGCCCCGGTACTCCGGCCACGCCAGCCGCCGCTCGGAGAGGACCCGGACGAACCCGGGCGGCCCGGCGCGGAACGTGGCGTCGCACTCGCCCGTACCGTCGGCGGTCGCCACGAACAGCATCTCCTGCCGCGCGACGAACTCCCGCATCCGCTCGTTGAGCCGGTCGAGCACCTGGCGCTCGTAGAACCGCTCGGCCCGCTCGGTCGTGCCATACCGCCGCTGCAGTTCGCGCTCGCCGGCCGAGCCCGGCAGTCCGATCACGTTCCCGACCCGCTCCACGCCCAACCTCCGCTTCAGCCGACGACGGCCGAGGGCCGCTGACGGACAGCAGATTGTCAGCGAGCGAACCGTGAACGTCGCACGCATTGTGCGATGCCTGCCTACCCCCGGTGCTCACCCTGAGCTTGGCGCAACCGCCGGAGCGGAAGGGCATCGATGAGCAACCTGTCCCGACTGTTGAAGGAGAGCTGGACCCTGGTCGAGGAAGACCAGGACCGGGTCGCCGGCTACTTCTACGCGAAGATGTTCCTGTCCAACCCGCAGCTGCGCGACCTGTTCCCGGTCCAGATGGACGTGCAGCGGGCCCGGCTGCTCGGCGCGATCGTGACCGCGGTGCAATCCCTGGAGGACCCCGAGCGCTTCGACGAGTACCTGCGCTCACTCGGGCGCGACCACCGCAAGTTCCACGTCAGCCCCGAACACTACGACGTCGTCGGTGGCGCGCTCATCGAGGCGCTGCGGTCCTTCGGGGGCCAGGACTGGTCCATCGAGTACGACCAGGCGTGGCGCGACGCGTACCAGGTGATCGCGAGCAAGATGATGGCCGGCGCGGCGGCCGACACGAACCCGCCGTACTGGCACGCCGAGGTGCTGACCCACGAGCGCCGGGGTACGGACATCGCCGTCTTCACCTGCCGCCCGTTGCAGCCGCTGGAGCACCGGGCCGGCCAGTACGTCAGCGTCGAGTGCGCGTACCAGCCCCGGCTGTGGCGGACGTACTCGGTCGCCAGTGCCCCGCGCAAGGACGCCACGATGGAGTTCCACGTACGGGCACTGGGTGCCGGCTGGGTGTCCAGTGCCCTGGTCCGCCGGCTCAAGGTCGGCGACATGGTCCGGCTGGCCGCGCCGATGGGCTCGATGACGCTGGACCGCAAGTCCACCCGCGACATCGTCTGCGTCGCCGGCGGTACCGGCCTGGCGCCGATCAAGGCACTGGTCGAGGAGCTGACCCGGTACAACCGGACCCGCTGGGTACACCTGTTCTTCGGCGCCCGACACCGCGACGACCTGTACGACCTGGACGAGCTGAACCGGCTCGCCGCCCGGTACCCTTGGCTGTCGGTCGTGCCGGCGTGCAGCGAGGCTCCCGGGTTCGCCGGTGAGCAGGGCAGCATCTCCGACGTCGTCAGCCGGTACGGGCCGTGGCAGGAGCACGACTTCTTCGTCTCCGGCTCGCCCGGCATGGTCAAGGCCACCCTGCGCCGCCTCGCCGAGCTCCAGATCCCCGCGCTGCGCATCAAGTACGACACCTTCGGCGGCTACTGACCCGGCTTCGCCGGGCCGCAGCGGACAGGGCGGCTGAGCCGATCAATACCGCCAGGGGCGGCCGACCTCGCCGTACTCCTCCAACGGCACGAGCGCCGTCCCGGGGGCCATCCGGTCGGTGTAGAGCCGGCCCTCCAGGTGGTCGATCTCGTGCCCGACCAGCGTGCTCCACCAGTAACCGCAGCGGCCGGCTCACCAGGCCGCGGACGTCGAAGAAGGATAGGCAGCCCTCGTACTGCTCGTCGGTCTCCGGCGCCGCCCCGACCACCCGCGCGTTCAGCAGTACCACCGGGTCGCCCTCGTCGGTCGGCTGGACGACCGCGGCCGCCCAGCCCAGGCCCAGTTGCGGCGCGGCCAGGCCCATCCCCTTGCCGAAGCTGTGCAGTTCGCCGATCCGCTCCAGCGCCGCACGCAGCCGGGCGACCACCTCGCGGGCCCGCGCCTCGTCGGCGGGTAGCCGGAACGGCCGCGCCGGCTGGCGTAGCCGGTCGTCGCCGCGCTGCACGATGCCGGCCGCGGCCATCCGCTCGCCGACCCGGGAGTGCGTGTCGTCGGGGCGGCGCTGCCCCGGTACGGCCGACCGGAACCGCCACTCCAGCCGGTACCGGGTGTGCATGGGCGGGTGCTCGGTGGACCAGGTGAAGATGACGCGCTCGCCGGACCCGCTGTGCTCGACCGGGGTACGCAGTGCGGACTCGGCGGTCAGCGAGGTCTGTACGCCCCACACCACCGGTACCCGGTCGGCCGGGAAGTCCAGCCGGACCGACAGCCGCCGGGTGGGGATCCGTACCGCCCGCTGGAAGTACTGGCCCCACTTGTCCTCGCCGACCTGGTACCGGTACGTGATGGTGGCCCGCTGGCCCCGGTACAGCGGGAAGCGCGCCTGGTCGTTCTCGAACAGCAGCCAGACCTCCTTGAAGGAGTCCCGGTCGTAGATCGGCCGCAGCCCCATCCGCTCGCCGGGCTCGTCGCCGAAGATCCCCTCCAGGTGGAGCTCGTCCCAGGACAGCGGGTGCTGGCGGTAGTACTGGTTGGACCGCTCCGGGTTGCCGGGGAAGGAGTCCACGGCGATCCGGACCGGGTACCGGGTCACCGGCTCCGGACCGGCGTTGTAGAGGTCGCGGCGCACCGTGCAGTGGTACCGGCCGTCCACATAGGACAGTTCGGCGAGCTCGTACTCGACGACGAGTCCGGTGCCCTCCTCGTACTCGGTGTACCGCAGCCAGATCTCGCCGTCGGCTTCGAGGACCGCCTCGGCCCGCCGGGCGAAGTCCTCGGTCGGGCGGTGCCGGCGCCCCTCGACGTGACTGACGTACGAGGGATCGAAGCCCATCTTCCCGGCGAGCTGCTTCTTGGACAGCCCCCGTTCGGTCCGCCACCGGGCAAGCTCGGCCGCGAACGCATCCGCCGCCCTGTCCTGTGGCGAGGTCATCTGGTGGATCACCCTTGCAGCCGGGGGAGCTTCCAGTCTCCGTCCGGATCACCCGTTGGAGGGGCATCTGTCACCTAGCTGACACTAGCGGTGACGGAAGGTAATCAGGCTAGACCTGGTTAGGCTTACCTTAGTCGGGTACCGTGGTCCGGTTGCCCCGACAGCGCGAGCAGCTCGGAGAGGAGGCGCGCGGACGTGTCTGTTCTGGTACGCGCTCCCGAGCTGGCCCCGATCCTGGCCACCCTGGACACGGTCGGTGTCCGGCGCGGGCCGGCGGTCGTCCATGGGCTGGCCCCGGGCCTGCTGGTCGAGAACCCGACCGGGTGGGTGCCGGCCGAGCGGTTCGCCAACGGGTCCGCGCTGCCCGAGCTGATCGAAGCCGCCCGGGTACGGTGGGCCGCCGGCCCGGCCGCCGCGGCCGCCCTGGCCTGGAAGTCGTACGCCTACTGGGTCACCCTGCCCGCCGTGGTCGGATACGCCGCCGCCGGCCGGGTACCGGACCTGTCCGCCGGCAACGTCCTGGTACGCCTGCACGGGGCGCCGCCGTTCCTGGAGGTAGGGCTGCGCACCCCGCAGTACCCTCCTGGGCTCGGTCGCCTCCGCGGTGGCCTACAGCCTCACCCGCAGCGCCGACGCGCTCCCCGGCCCGATCGGGCCCACCGCCGCGACCCTGCTGACCGCGCTGGACGTCGCGGACCTCGTAGAGATCACGCCGGAGCTGGGCGTACGGCGGCGCACCTGTTGCCTGGCGTTCACCCTCCCGCAGCCGAAGATCTGCGCCGGCTGCTGCATCCCGGCCTCAGCGCACATCCCATAGCCAGACGTCATCCACCTGCCGGCCGGGGCCGAAAAGCTGCTCCAGCGTCGCCTGCAGGGCGTCGTGGTGGGGCGCGTCGGAGGCGAGGACGACGATCGCGGCGCGCCAGAACGCGACGTCCTGGCGCGCCTGTTCGCGCTGCGCGTCGCCGATCGGCGGTACATCGCCGTTGTACGCGACGCCGCCGAGCAGCCCGGCGGTCGGCCGCTCCGAGGTCCCGTACCGGCCCTGACCGGTGGCGTCGGGGCCGAGGAAGTACCCGCCGACCATCCGGTACCCCTGCCCGGTCGCGTCGTCCCAGTGCATCGCGGTGACCCCGCCGAACCAGACGCTCGGCAGCGGGATCGGCACGATCGGCAGCAGCGCCGCCGCGACGAGGACCAGCCAGACCGCCCCGTACCGGTGCCGCACCGCCTCCGCCACGGACAGCGCGAGCAGGACCGCGAACACCGGGACGACCACCAGCCCGAGCCGGATCGGCAGCACGCTGTCGAACAGCGGCAGGTGGTTGAGCAGGTGCCACGGTGCCCCGGTCCAGACCGGCTGCCCGCGCCAGTCGGCGGTCGCGCCCAGCGAGAGCACCACGAACACGACGGCGACCAGGGCCAGCCCGCGGACGGCCGCCCGCCGCCCCAGCCAGATCACCGCCGCGACCAGCAGGAGCAGCAACGGCCAGCCGAAGAACGTGTTCTCCTCCGGCTGCGGCGAGAGGGCCCCGGCGCCGTGCGCGAGCGACAGCTTCGGGAAGGCGCCGTAGCTGGCCAGGTCCGCCCCGTACGTGAGGACGAAGTCGGGCAGCCCGTGATAGCTCTGCGGCCCGGCGAACTGGTACCACAGCGGGTACGCCAGCAGGATTCCCGCCGTGGCCACGGCGACGCCGAACCCGGTCAGGAACGGCCGGATCCGCGCCCGGCTGACCCCGTGCCCGAGGACGAACACGGCCAGCGCGAGCGCGGTCAGGAACAGCAGCTCCTCGTTGATGAACGCCTGCCAGGTGACCAGCAGCCCGAGGACGATCCCGTCGCGTACCGTCCGCAGGGTCAGCGCCCGCCACACGATGAACGGGATCAGGAACTGGGCGACCAGGTTGGGGTGCCCGTTGGCGTGGTTGACCAGGCCCGGCGCGAACCCGGCGAACCCGCCGCCGACGGCGGCCGCGAGCCGGTTGTCCACGACGTGCCTGGACAGCACGTGGTACCAGGCACCGGCGGTACCGGCGAGCCCGATCGTCAGCAGCGCGACGAACCCGACGCCGGGTCCGAAGACCCAGGTCACCGGGGCCAGCGGTACGGTCAGCCCGAGCAGCCCGGTATTGGCCAGCAGGTTCACCCCGAGCGGAGTGTTGAGCGTCGGCGTGTGGAACGGATGCTCCCCGACCGTGAAGATCCGTACGGCGTGCCGCAGCATCCACTCGAAGAAGTCCGGGTCGGCCGCGTTGGCGTCGGGCCGGACGTGCCCGGGCGCCGCCCACAGCGGCCCGAGCACCCAGACCGCCATGGCCAGGTACAGCAGCAGGACGCTCGCGTCCAGCCAACGCCCGGCCGGCCCGGTCGGGCGCTCGGTCTCCGGTACGGCGAGCGTGTCCTGCATCGCCGGCGAGCCTATCGGGCGGGCGGTACGTCAGCCGACGATCCGCCGGACGTCCCAGACCCACACGCCGCCGATCAGGATGGGCTGGAAGCCCAACAGGTCGGAGGTGGTCTGCCGGAGCGCCTCGGCGTTGTGCCGGTTCGGGGCGAGTACGACGATCGCGGCGTGCCAGAACCTCAGGTCCGCGACCATCTGCGCCTGGTCGTGCGCGCTGACCGCGGGGATGTTGCCGGTCTTGAGCACCGCCGCGAGGATGCGCGTACTGGGCCGGGGCGGGGCGCCGAACAGGCTGACGTGCCGCGGGCTGCTCGGGTCGGGGCCGAGGAAGTAGCCGGCGGGAACGGCGAACCCGTCCCGCTGGGTCGCCGCCCACTGCATACCGTCCATCGCGCCACCGGCGAAGGTCGGCAGGGGTACGGGTACCAGCGTGCGGCCCGGCGTCACGTACCCGCGCCAGGTCCCGTCGGCGAAGAACGCCGGCGTCGGGGTCCGGAAGCTGATCGCCAGCCGGGTCGGGGCCAGCGGCAGCAGCGCGGCGACCAGTACCCCGAACGCGACCAGCCGGAACCGGCTGCGGTACTCCTCGGTCCCACCGACCGCGAGCACGTGCGCCGCGAACAGCGCCAGCAACGCGCCGACCACCGGGATCAGCACCAGCGAGAGCCGCGTCGTGATCACCGAGTCGAACAGCGGCAGCTTGGCGAACAGCCGGTACGGCGTGAGGACGTTCTTGTGCGCGTGCCCGCGCACCTGCAGGATCGGCCCGAGCGAGAGCACCGCGAACACCACCGCGAGGACGGCCAGTGCGCGCACCACCAGCCGCCGCCACATCAGCAGCGTCGCCAGCACGCAGAAGACCAGCAGCGGCCAGCCGAAGAACGAGTTCTGCTCGGCCGAGTTCTGCGCGAACTGCCGGGCCGCGGCCGGGTCACCGGCCAGCGACGCGGCCGAGAACTGCGTGAAGGACAGCAGGTCGGTGCCGAAGAACCGGGCGCCGGACCACAGGCCGTGGTACGCCTGCGGGCCGAAGAACTGCATATACAGGGGGTACGCGAGCAGTACCGCGGCCACCGCGGCGGCCACCCCGAGCCCGGCGACCAGGTACCGCAGTGCCGCCCGGGCCTCCGCCCGCCGGTGCAGCGCCCAGACCACCAGGAACAGTGCCGTGCACAGCGCCAGGACGAACAGCAGCTCCTCGTTGAGGAACGCCTGGTACGTGACGAGCAGCCCGAGTACGACCCCGTCCCGGACCACCCGGCCCGGTGCCCGCAGCCGCAGCACCCGGGACAGGATCAGCGGCAGGACGAACTGGGACGTGATGTTCGGGTGGGCGTTGGCCTGGGAGATCATGCCCGGCGCGAAGCCGCAGAACCCCCCGCCGATGAACGCGGCGAGCCTGGCGTCCACCAGGTGCCGGGCGAAGAACCAGTACCAGGCGTACGCGGTCCCGGCCAGGCTCACCGTGACCATGACGGCGAACGACACGTGCGGCCCGAACAACATGGTGACCGGGATCAGCGGGATCGTCAGCCCGTACGCCGACGTGTTCGCGATCATGTTCACGCCGTCGGGCGCGTTGAGCATGTCGGTGAAGAACGGGTTGTGCCGGCCGACCACCACCCGTACCGCGTTGGCCAGCGCCCACTCGAAGAAGCTCTGGTCCTGCGGGTTGCCGGACATGATGTACGTGTTCAGGTAGAACCAGACCCGCTCGGTGACCACCCCGGCGGCCAGCACGTAGAGGAGCGCCGCCCGTACGTCCGGCGAGTCCAGCGCCCGGCGCAGCCGGGGCCGGCGCGCCGCGGGCACCCCACTTTCCGCACATGCGCTGGTACAGGCACCGGTACGGTACCCGACACCACCATCGCCCGAGGGGCGGCCGCGGGACGCGGGTCGGCCTGGAGCGGCCGGGGCAGGTTGGGGGTCAGGGCGACCGCGAGGAACACGATCCACACCCGGCGCCCCGTCAGCCCGTACGCCACCGGCTCCCCCGACGGCAGCCGGTCGTACGCGACGGCCAGCACGATCGCCAGACAGGGTACGAGCACCAGGGCCAGCCGGGACGGAGCGATCAGGTCCAGTCCGGGCACCTTGCTCAGCACCCACCACGGCCCCGGTACCGGCGTCGGCCGCCCGTTGAGCCGCACCTGGGCCCCCAGCCCGAGCACGCCGAACACCAGCGCGGTCAGCGCCACGACCCGGACGGCCACGCTCTGCCGCCACAGCAGCGCCAGGCACACCCCGGCGAGGATCAGCAGCGGCCAGCCGAACCAGGTGTTCTGCTCGATCCCGCCGACGCTGCGGTCGGCGGTGAAGTTGCCGGCGAGGGTGTCCCGCCAGTACAGCGCGATCGTGGTGGCGTCCTCGCCCAGCCGGGCATCGGGTACCGGCTGCCGGGGCAGGCCGGCGAGCAGCGGGTACACCAGCAGGACCAGGCCCGTACCCACGGCGACCGCCAGCCCGGCGAACCGGGACCGGCCGGCGGCGGTGGAGGGCGGGCGGGGCGGCCACAACCGGGCGAACCCGGCCGGCTCGGGCGACCCGCGCTGCACCAGATAACACAGTGCGGCGTACCCGCCGGCCAGCGCCGTGATCGCCAGCAGCTCGGCATTGACCAGCGCCTGCGCCGCCACGAGTACACCCAGCAGCACGCCGTCGCGCAGCCACCGCCCCCGGCCGAGCCGGACGGTCCAGACCACGATCACGGGGATCAGCAGGTTGGTGACGAAGGCCGGCTGCCCGTTGGCGTGCCAGAGGACGCCGGGCGCGAAGCCGAACATGAGCGCGCCGATGAACGCGGCCATCCGGGAGCCGACCAGGTGCCGGAACAGGGCCCAGTACGCGGTCGCCGCGCTGCCGGCCAGGCCCAGGGTCAACCACAGTGCGTAACCGACCCCGGAGCCGAACGCCAGCGTGACCGGGGCGAGCGGGACAGCGACGAGCGCTCCGCCACCGACCACCTGCGGCAGCCCGGCGAACGGGTCATGCAGGTGTACGAGGGCGTGCGCGACCTGATCCAGGAGTTGCCTGGCAGCGGCCTGCTGGGCCGGGTGGAGCGGGGAGACGCGGTCGGGATACAGCCAGAATCGGGTGACAACCCACAGGGCAAGAAGGACAAAAGCCAGCAATGGTACGGTGTCGGACGCGGTTCGGCGTACCCGGACCGGTACCCGCTGGCGGAGCCGGTCCAGCCGCCGGACCATCCGGCGGGACGGCCGGAGCATCCAGTCAGCGTCCGCCGGGCCGGGTTCGGGCATTCCGGTTCCCGGACCGGCCGGGTCCCGTAACGACTGACTGAGCACAGCATCCCTCCCGCGCAGGCCCCGGGAACAATACCGGCCCCGGCCTTGCGAGCGCGGTCCCGGTTACCCTACGGTCGTACCGGTCACGGTACGGCACGGAGCCGGCGCCTCAATCCACTTGGCGGGCGGCCTCCGGCGCGATGCGGTAATGTCCTTTTCCTCAGGCGGCGGCCAGCGGCCATCCCCACAAGACAGCGATTCCCGGGAGCACCCGAATGGTGGAGATCACCGGCGACCAGCAGGTCCAGTCGGATGTACTGGAGGGCCTGGCGACGGCCGTCAACCATCGGCGCTGGTTCGTCGAGCTGGCCATCCCGTACCTCGGTGACCACCCGATCGAGGTCGGCAGCGGGCTCGGCGACTACGCACTGGAATGGGCGCCGCACTTCGCGAAGTTCACCGCGACGGAGGCCGACCCGGACCGGCTGCTGCTACTCAAGGAGCGGCTGCACGGGCACCCGTCGATCGACGTACGCGAGCTGCTGCTGCCCACCGAGGAGCGCGGCCAGTACACCGGTGCCGTGTCGTACAACGTCCTGGAGCACATCGAGGACCACGTCAGCGCGCTGCGCAGCATGGCCCGGCTGGTCCGGCCCGGTGGCCGGGTGGTCCTGATCGTCCCGGCGTTCATGTTCGCGATGAGCCCGGTCGACATCGCGACCGGCCACGTCCGCCGGTACACCAAGAAGACCATGCGCGCGGCGATGACCGAGGCCGGCCTGACGATCGAGTAGCTGCACTACGCCAACGCGTTCGGCCTGATCGGCTACTACATGGCCACCAGCGTCTTCAAGCTGACGCCGAAGGAAGGGCCGATGGTCAAGTTCTACGACCGGCTCGTCCTGCCCGTCACGAAGGCCGCCGAGAAGCTGGTCAAGCCGCCGTTCGGGCAGTCGGTCTTCGTCGTGGCCCGGGTTCCGGACTAGCTGCGGTTACGGCCAGGCTTTCGGCATCGGCGGCAGCACCAGGATCTCCACCCGCGACGCGAACTCCGGACGCCGGTTCAGGATCTCCTTCACCGGCGCGACGACCGTCTGGTTGTCGGTGACCACGCGGACGCGGTACGGGGTGAACTCGAACAGCTTCTCCAGCGACGCGTCGTTGTCGGCGACGTAGAACGGCGCCGGCCACCCGTGCCCGTAGTCGCGCAGCAGGACGTTGCTCCAGTGGGTCGCGTGCGCCGGTACGCCGCGGCCCGCGCCGGGCCAGACGACCGTGACCGTACCGGTCTGGGCCGGCACCGTGTGGTAGACCTCCAGCGCCACCGTCGCCGGCCAGCGCCAGGCCTGCCGGCCCTGCTCGTACTGGCGGGCGAAGGTGTCACTGAGGAACGGGCCAAGCGCGGCGACCGCGGCCAGGGACAGGGCGGCCGACGGGACCGCCGCGCGGGACAGCGCCGCCAGTCCCCGTACGGTGGGCCGCAGGTCGGTGCGGCGTACCCGGCCGATCGCCCGGGACAGCAGTGGCGCGGCCGCGCCGAGCCCGAGGACGTCGACGGCCATCAGGATGTGCTCGGCCTTGAAG
>VAXX01000493.1 GCA_005885115.1 Actinomycetota bacterium
CCCGGTCGTCTTCGGGGTGGACGCCGTACACGGTTTCGGGCACCCGTACCAGGCGCCGCTGTGCCCGCAGTCGATCGGGATGGGCGCCACGTGGGATCCGGCCGCCGCGCGTACCGGTGGTGCGACCACCGCCCGGGGCCTTTCGGCTACCGGGTGGACGTGGGACTTCGCGCCCGTACAGGACCTCTACCGGGACAACCGCTGGGGTCGGGCGTACGAGACGTGGGCGGAGGAGCCGGTCCTGAGCGCCGCGATGGGCGGCGCCTTCGTGTCCGGGCTGCAGAACGGCCATGACGTGGCCGCGACGGTGAAGCACTTCGCCGGGTACTCGGAGTCCATCAACGGGCACGACCGGGTCGAGGCGCAGCTCCCGGTCCGGTACCTGCAGGACATGTTCCTGCCGTCCTACGCCGGCGGCATCAACGCCGACGCCGACACCGTCATGGTGGACTCCGGCTCGGTCAACAACATCCCGGCCACCGCGTCGCACTTCCTGCTCACCACCGAACTGCGCGAACGGTTGGGCTTCAAGGGCGTGGTCATCAGCGACTACGGCGACGTACCGGCGCTGGCCAGTGCGTACCACGTGGCCGCGGACTTCCCGGGCGCGATCGCCAAGGCGGTCAACGCCGGCGTGGACGTGTCCATGACGCCGTTCGACTACGCCGGCTGGAACGCCGGGCTCGTCCAGGACGTCCAGCGCGGCCTGGTGTCGGTGGACCGGATCAACGCGTCGGTACGCCGGATCCTGCGGCTGAAGTTCGCGCTGGGCCTGTTCGACCACCCGTACGTCGACGAGGGCAAGGCCGACGCGGCCGTCACCGCCGGCCGGGACGCCACCCGCAAGGCGGCGCAGGAGTCCATCACGTTGCTGCGCAACGAGAACAACGTACTGCCGCTGTCGCCGGGGGCGAAGCTGGTCGTCACCGGCCCGAGCGCCGACTCGATGACCAACCAGCTCGGCGGCTGGAGCGTGAGCTGGCAGGGCGTGTTCGGAGCCGGGCACGTGTGCTGCATGGGGCCGCCGGACCAGATCCCACCGGGTACCACGGTCCTTGGTGGACTGCGCGCCGCCGACCCGAACGTGACGTACGCGCCGGATCAGGCCACCGCCGTCGGCGCGGCCGGATCGGCCGACGCGATCGTCGTGGCGGTCGGCGAGAAGGCGTACGCGGAAGGGCTCGGCGACAACCCGGCCCCCGCGCTGCCCGCCGACCAGAAGGCGTTGATCGCCGCGCTGGAGGCGACCGGCAAGCCGGTCATCGTCGTGGTGATCGCCGGCCGGCCACTGGGTCTGGGCCCGGCCGCGAACGCACCCGGCCTGCTGATGGCCTACCAGGGCAGCACCGAGGCCGGCGCCGCGGTCGCGGACGTGGTCTTCGGCAAGGTCAACCCGAGTGGGCGGCTGCCGGTCAGTTGGCCGTCGGAGGCGGATACACCGGGCGGTGACTTCTGCGGCACCTGCCCGTCTCCGCTGGGCGACCAACCGAAGTTCTTCGACCAGCTGCCGGACACCGGTTCCGGGCAGGGCCACAACTACAACCCGCGGTACCCGTTCGGCTTCGGCCTGAGCTACACGACCTTCCAGACCTCAGGTCTGTCGGTCTCCGGGTCGGTCCCGCGCGACGGTACCGTCCGGGTCACGCTCACCGTGTCCAACACCGGCGGCCGGGCCGGTACCGACGTGGTGCCGGTGTACGTGCACCAGCCGGTCAGCGACGTCGTCGTACCGCCGCAGCGGCTGGTGACGTTCGCCCGGGTCGCGCTCGATCCCGGCCAGTCGCGGACGCTGCACCTGTCGTTCCCGGTGTCGGTGCTCGCGGTCACGCCCGGCGACATCGACGCCACGGCCCGGCCGCAGGTGGAGTCCGGTGGGTACGAGGTCCAGGTGGGCTCGGCGACGGCGGCCTTCACGGTCCGCTGAGCTCACGGTCCGCGCGCGATTGGCGGCGATCAGGGCCCCGACGGTGGAGCGTCGCGGTGGCGACGGCTCCACCGTCGGGCCCGGTGTTCATCGCGAAACGCGTCGGCGCACAGCGAACGTCAGGTGGCGAGGAAGTCGAGCAGGGCGGGGTTGACCTCCTCCGGGTGCGTCCAGGCGATGTTGTGCGGGCCACCGTCGACGGACACCAGCTGTATGTCCTTGATCAGCGCCGGCAGCCGCTGGGCGGTCACCTCGTAGGGCAGGATCCGGTCGGCGGTACCGTGCACGACCAGCGTCGGTACGTCGATCTTCGGCAGGTCGCCCCGGAAGTCGGTCAGCCAGGCGTCCACGCAGGCGTACGTCGCGTACGGCGAGGCCCCGACCGCGACGGTGAAACTGGCCCGCAGCGCCGGGTCGCTGATCCGGGTGCCGCCGAGCACGTCGGTGTTGTAGAAGTTGTCGAAGAAGTTGATGAAGTAGGCGTACCGGTCGGCGACGATGGCCGCCTTGATGTCCTCGAACACCTGCCGGTCCACGCCCTCGGGGTTGTCGTCTG
>VAXX01000323.1:0-645 GCA_005885115.1 Actinomycetota bacterium
GACAGCAGGATCAGGCTGAGCACGACGGCGGCGTTGAGGTCGGTTTCCAGGGCGAGATAGACCGCCAGCGGCATGGTCTGTGTCACGCCGGGGTTGTTGCCGGCGAACGTGATGGTGGCGCCGAACTCGCCCAGCGCCCGGGCCCAGCACAGCGCGGCGCCGGCCGCGATCCCGGGCGCGACCAACGGCAGCGTCACGTGGACGAAGGTGGCCCACCGGCCGGCGCCGAGGGTGGCGGCGGCTTCCTCGTAGCGGACGTCGGCGCCACGCAGTGCGCCTTCGACCGCGATGACGAGGAACGGCATGGCGACGAACGCCTCGGCGAGTACCACGCCGGTCGTGGTGAACGCGAGCGAGAACCCGGCCCACGAACCGATGAGTCCGCGCCGGCCGAAGACGAGCAGCAGCGCCACTCCCCCGACCACGGGCGGGAGGACGAGCGGCAGCGTCACCAGTGCCCGTACCAGCCGCCGGCCGGGGAACTCGACGCGGGCCAGCAGCACCGCCAGGGGTACGCCCACGAGCACCGCCAGGACGGTTGCGGCGGAGGCGGTCGTCACGGACAGCCGCAGCGCCGTGAGTACGCCCGGCTCCACCAGCCGCCCCGGCAGCGTGGCCCACGGCGCCCGGAGGACCAGCGCCACC
>VAXX01000323.1:656-3495 GCA_005885115.1 Actinomycetota bacterium
AAACCCGCCGCTGTCAACGCTTTGCGGCCCTGGTCGCTGAGGACGAAGCTGACGAACGCCGTCGCGCCCGACGGGTTGGGGGCGTGCGTGAGCGCGACGATCGGGTAGTCGTTGACCGCCTTCGCCGACTCCGGAAAGTCGACGCCGTCCACCTTCCCGCCGGCGCTCTTGACGTCGGTCCGGTACACCAGCGCGGCATCCGCCTCACCGAGCTCCACTGTGGACAGTGCCGCCTTGACGTCCGGAGCGAGGGTCACCGGCTGTACGGAGACGTTGGCCGCACCCAGGGCGGTACGCGCGGCGGCGCCACACGGCACCTCCGGTGCGCACAGCGCCACCTTCGTACCCGGCTTGGCGAGGTCGGCCAGGCTGGTGATGCCCTTCGGGTTGCCGGACTCCACCGCGATGACCAAAGTGTTGCGGGCGAGCGTTTTCGGCGCCCCGCTGCCCAGTCCCGCCTTGGTGACGGTGGCCATGGTGGCCGGCGAGGCGGCCGCGAACACGTCGGCGGGCGCGCCGTTGACGATCTGCTGGGCCAGCGTCGAGCTGCCGCCGTAGGAGAACGTCACCTTCGTACCCGGATGGCCTGTCTCGAAGTCCCTACCCAGCAAGGCGAACACCTCGGTGAGCGACGACGCGGCCAGCACGGTCAGGTTCTTCGGCCGTGCGGCGGGCTGCGCCGCCGTCGACGCGCAACCAGCCACCAACGAGGCGGCCAGCACGGCGGCGAGCAGACGCATCAGGGGCTCCTCGGCAGTTCGACGATCACGTTGGTGGACTTGACCACGGCCCAGGCCACGCAGCCGACCGCGAGCCCGAGTTCGTCGACCGCCTCGCGGCTCATCAGCGACACCACCCGGTGCGGGCCGGCCTGGATCTCGACCTGGGGCATCACCGTGTCCTTCGTGACCGCGGTGACCAGGCCCCGGAAACGGTTGCGCGCCGAGGACACCGGACCTTCGTCGTGGCCGCTCTCTTTCCGGGTGTACGCCGCCAGATCCGCTCCATCGACAACCCGGTGCCCGTGCGCGTCCCGGTGCGCGGGGAGCCGGCCGGAGTCGGCCCAACGGCGCACCGTGTCGGCGCTGACGCCGAGCAGCTCGGCTGCCTCGCTGATCCGGAATTGCGGCACGATCCCAGCTTATGGGCTCGCAGATGCGAGGGGAATACCGGGTCTGCCTAGGATAGGGGTATGGCCTGGGATCCCGCGCAGTACCTGCGCTTCGAGTCCGAACGCGCCCGCCCGTTCCACGATCTGGTGCACCGGATCGCCGTCGAGGCGCCGGCGCGGGTGGTCGACCTGGGGTGTGGCCCGGGCAACGTGACGGCGAGCCTGCTCGACCGCTGGCCCGGCGCGACGGTACACGGGATCGATTCGTCCGCCGAGATGATCGACCGCGCCACCGCGCTCGCCGGCCCCCGGCTCACCTTCAGCCGACACGCGATCGAGGACTGGCGGCCGGATGGTCCGGTGGACGTCATCGTCTCCAACGCCGCGCTGCAATGGGTACCGGCGCATCCCGACCTGTTCGCCGGATGGGTCCACGCCCTGGCGCCCAAGGGCGCGCTCGCCTTCCAGGTACCGTCCAATGTGGACGGCGCGGCGCCGGCGGTGTTCCGTGCGGTGGCCACCGGCCCGCGTTGGGTCGACCGGCTCGGCACCGTCGCGTCGGGCAGCGGTCCATCGCAGTCCGGCGGGGCGGTACGCCCGACCATCGAGTACGTCGACCACCTCGCCGGCCTGGGCTGCGAGGTGGACGCCTGGGAGACCACGTACTTCCATGTGCTGCCCGGTACGGATCCGGTCCTCGAGTGGTACGCGGGCACCGGACTGCGCCCGTACCTCGACGCCCTGGACCCCGCCGACCGGGCCGACTTCCGCGCCGAAGTGGCCGCCGGACTGCGCGAAGCCTTCCCGCGTAAGGACTACGGCACGGTACTGCCGTTCCGACGCGCCTTCGTCATCGCGTACCGTCGCTGATCCGACTCGCCAACCCTGGCGTACAGGTGCGATCGTGATCGGCTATGGACCGGATCTCTTTCCACGGCTGGCGGCTCCACCCTGGGGTACGCAGCAACCACGAACTCACGCTCGGCGAGCGGGCCGCCGACAGGATGCGCAACAGCATGGGCTCCTGGGTCTTCGTCTTCAGCGCCCTGGTGTTCCTGGGCCTCTGGATGGGCTTCAACCGGGGCAGCGGCTTCGACAAGTACCCATTTATTCTGCTCAATCTCGTGCTGAGCTGCCTGGCGGCGCTGCAAGGCGCGATCCTGCTGATCGCCGCGAAGCGCAGTGACCAGATCTCCGCCGAACTGGCCCAGCACGACTACGACACCGACACCAAGGCCAAGGTGCTGATCGAGCAGATGTGCGCGAACTTCAACGCGATGTCCGAACAGCACGCCGAACTGCACCGTCAGGTGGCGCAGCTCAGCGCCCAACTGGACAGGGCCCTCGCCGGCTCGGACAGATAGCCACCGGAGCGGCCCCGGCGGAGGCCGCTCCGGTTACCTGTGGCAGACCGATCAGGGCCGGTCAAACGCCCCCGCTCGCACGGACGAGATGAACGTCTGCCACGCGGCCACCCCAAAGCGTAGGTGCGGCCCTTGCGGGTCCTTCGAGTCGCGTACCGCTATCGAATCCGACGTCTCCGCGATCTCGACGCACGCACCGTTGGCCGCGCTCCGGCTGCTCTTGCGCCAGCGCAACCCGTCACCTTCAGGCGCTAACATCGCGCCACATCCTCTCCATGAGCTATTCCTGTTCACGCGACGGGTGGGCCCTGCGGGCGGGTGGGCCCTGCGGGCACAGCGGTTTACACCAGTTCGCGGAACTCCA
>VAXX01000324.1:0-970 GCA_005885115.1 Actinomycetota bacterium
CGGCTCACCGCGACGGCCAGGCCCAGCACGATCACGAACAGCAGCGAGGCGCCGAGGCTGACCGTCCAGGCCGCCCCCCGGGCGGTACTGGCCCGGCCCGCGGCGGCGTTGGTGATCTGGCTGGTCACCTGGTCCTGGACCAGCCGGCGCAGGGCGGCCTGGGACTCGGCCGCGGCCAGCGCGCCGCCCAGGAAGTCGCGGGCGGACCCGGTGGTGATCTGGGGCAGCCGCTGCACCAGGGCGTCGACCCGGCGGGCGGCCTCACCCTGGTCGACGATCACGACCAGACCGGCCTGGTCGACGTCGGCCTGCTGGACGAACCGCTCGGTGAACATCTGGGCCTGCGCCGTGGCGTTGGTCAACAGGTCCCGGCCGACCTGTGGCTTCACCGCCGTCGCGATGATCGCCATACCGCGCAGGGCGCTCTCCTCGTTGGCGCGCAGGAGCGCGTCGAGCGCGGTGAGCTGCCGGGTACCCTCCGCGTCACTGGTCCGCTGGGGTACCAGCCGCAGCGCGTCGATCAGCGCCTCGATGACCGCGTGGTACGCCCGGGCGACGCTGTCCAGTGAGGCACCGCGCTGCCGGGCGTTCTGCCGCAGCTCGACCAGCGAGCCCATGCGGACCAGCGCCCCGGCCAGTTCGTCGGAGGCGTTGGGCCCGAGCGCCGCGGTCAGCGCGTCCGCGCTGTCGGTGACGGCCTGCTGCTGGAGCAGCATCGGGGTGATGTCGGCGTCCGGGTCGGCGAGGTAGTCGGCGGTGATCAGCCGCTCCCGTTGCAGTTCCCAGACGAGGGCACCGAGCTGCCGGGCGCTGCGGGCCGCGTCGGCGGTGGCCGTCGAGGACCGGGCGTTCTCGATCTGACCGGCGACGAACGGCACCGAAACCAGGACGACGGCGGCCAAGGGCAGCATCAGCAGCAGGTTCAGCTTGCCCCGGACGCCGAGCCTATCGAGGATCATCGCCGTCCCGC
>VAXX01000324.1:1041-3629 GCA_005885115.1 Actinomycetota bacterium
GGTTCCTCGGGACCCTCGGCCGGGGCCGCGCCCGGTACCCGCAGCCACAGCAGCGCGGCGGCGGTGAGCGCGATGACGATACCGGCGATCACCAGGGTGCGCCGCTGCCCGGCGGAGCTGTCCACCTGGCCGCTCACCTGGCTGTCGAAGGTGTTCAGGACCGCGGTCTGGAGGGCGAGCCCGGCCTTCTGTACCCGGTCGTTCGCGGCGTCGATCCGGTTCCGGCCACCGCTGTTCGGGACGGTCAGCCCGGCGACGGTCTGGTTGAGCTCGTCCACGGCGGCGGCGAACTCGTCCAGCGGTCCGAGCAGCGACAGGTCGACCGGGTAGTTGGGGGCGGAGTCCCCGCTCGACCGCAGGCCGGAGGTGACCTCGTCGGCGGCCTGGCTGAGCCGGTCCTGGGCGACCGTCAGCCGCGGGTCGGGGATCCCGGTACGCCGGCTGGACGACGGCGTCGTACTGAGGTCGATCACGTGCGCGAGCGCGGTCACCTGCCCGGCGTTCACCGTCACCGCGGGCAGGCTCTGCAGCCCGGTCTCGATCAGGTGGTACCCGCTCAGGTTCGTGGTCGGGGCGATCTTGCTCGCGTCGGCGATCCGGTCGAGGAGCACCTGGGCCAGCCCGATCGAGGTGGCGTAGCCACCCACCGCGTCGGCTCCGGTCGGCTTCTGCGCGAGTACCGCGTCGATCTCGTGCGAGACCTGCCCCCACCGTTGCCGGACGCCCACCGGGTCGCCGTACTGGCGGTCGACCTTGTTGAACTGGTCCACCGCGTCGCGGATGTCGGTGGGGTCGACGTTGCCGCCGATGACCGCGGTGTTCTGCGCGTCGAGCAGCGCGGCGAGCACCTGGGTCAGCGGCCGGGCGTACGCGAGCTCGGCCCGTTCGCCTTCCAGCGACCGCACGGTGTCCCCGGTCCCGGTCCACAGCCGGGTGAACAGGTACCCGACCGGGAACAGCAGGGCGGCGAGCACCGCGACCGCGACGACCGTGCGTACCGTCCGGCGGGGTTGCCGGGGCGCCCGGGGCGGCCGGGTCCCGCGCTCCTTGGCCTGGTTCCTGCCCCCCGGCTGGTTCTTGGGCTGGTTCCTCGTCGGCATGGTCATTGACCCCGCCCCCCGTACGGGTCGAACGTCGGTACTCCGTTGCCCTGGCCGCGCCCGCCGGGCGGGCCCGGTGGCGACCCCGGTGGCGCCCCCGGTGCGCCCGGGCCGGGCGGCGGCGCCCCGGCGGTACCGGTGGCGACCGGTACGGGTGCGGCCGGCGGTTGCGCCCCGCGACCCCGCCGGCTCGTCTCCTCCGGCAGATCCAGTTCGTCCTCGGCGCCGAACCGGTACGCCGACTCGCCGTGCTGCGCCAGGTCGATCCCGATGGCCTCGGCACGCGCCGGTACCCGGTGGCTGACCAGCCGGCCGATGAACGCGCCGATGAGCAGGGTGGCCACGAACGAGTACGCGCCGACCGAGGCGACGGTGATGGCCTGGGCGCTGAGCAGCTTGTACCCGCCGCCCCAGAACAGCCCGTCCGCGCCGGCCGGGTTCACCGTCCGGGTGGCGAAGAGCCCGACGCACAGCGAGCCGATCACCCCGCCGCCCAGGTGTACGGCCACCACGTCGCACGAGTCGTCGATGTTGAACCAGCTCTTGAGCCCGACCAGGATGGCGCACAGCGAACCGGCGATCACCCCGATCGCGGCGGCGCCCAGTGGATTGACGAAGCCGGCGCACGGGGTGATCGCGACCAGCCCGGCGACCGCGCCGGAGGCGGCGCCCAGGGCGGTGGCCTTGCCGACCCGGATCCGTTCGCTGATGATCCAGGCGAGCAGGCCCGTACAGGCGGCGACCTGGGTGTTGATCAGGGCGGTGGCGGCGACGCCGTCGGCGCGCAGCGCGGAGCCGGCGTTGAAGCCAAACCAGCCGAACCACAGCAGGCCGGTACCGAGCATGACGAAGGGCAGGTTGTGCGGGCGCATCGCCCGCCTGGGCCAGTCCCGCCGCCGGCCCAGCAGCAGGGCCATGGCCAGGGCGGCGGCGCCGGCGTTGGTGTGCACGACGGTACCGCCGGCGAAGTCCAGCGCGCCGAGGCGGGCGGCCCAGCCGGTGGGGGAGAAGACCCAGTGCGCGACCGGGGCGTACACGACGATCGACCAGACGGCCACGAACGCGACGAACGCGGTGAACCGCCAGCGGTCCGCGGTCGCGCCGGTGATCAACGCCGGGGTGATCACCGCGAACATCATCTGGAACCCGGCGAACGCCGCGGTGGGTACGGTCGCCGAGGAGTACCCGGGCAGCGGGTCACCGAGGTTGACCAGCCCCGCGAAGTGCAGGTCGCCGAAGAAGCCGTTGGCGTCACCGAACGCCAGCGAGAAGGCGACCAGTACCCACACCACGCTCACCACCGCGATCGTGGTGAAGTTCTGCATGAGCATGCCCAGGACGTTCTTGGCCCGGACCATGCCGCCGTAGTAGAACGCCAGACCCGGCGTCATGAGCAGGACCAGGGCGGTGCTCGCGAGCAGCCACGCGGTGGCCCCGGTGTCGATCTCGGGCGCGGCGATGTTCATGAACCGGACTCCCTGTTGCCGT
>VAXX01000325.1 GCA_005885115.1 Actinomycetota bacterium
GATGTCCGGCCGGGGTCAGGTCGAGCCGGACGAGGAGCTGCTGGAGGACGGGGTGGCCTTCGCCGGCGTGGCGAAGTACCCGGCGCGGGTCAAGTGCGCCCTGCTGCCCTGGATGGCGTTCAAGGACGCGACCGCCCGCGCCGTGGGTAGCGTCGCCGGGACTGTCGGAGGTGCATCGTGACCGCTCCGCTCACCGATGTCGAGGAGGCCCTCAAGGACGTCGTGGACCCCGAGCTCGGCATCAACGTGGTCGACCTCGGCCTGGTGTACGGCATCCACGTCGACGACGACAACGTCGCGACCATCGACATGACGCTGACCTCCGCGGCCTGCCCGCTGACCGACGTCATCGAGGACCAGGCCCGCCAGGCCCTGTGTACCGGTCCGGGCGGCGGTCTGGTCAAGGACTTCCGGATCAACTGGGTCTGGATGCCGCCGTGGGGACCGGACAAGATCACTGACGAGGGCCGCGACCAGCTCCGCGCGCTGGGGTTCAACGTCTGACCGGGGCGCTGGTTTCGGGGCTGCTCGCCGGGTACGGGGTCGCGGTACCGGTCGGGGCCATCGCCGTACTCATCCTGGGCTTGTCGGCGCGCGCTTCGCTGCTGGTCGGCGCCGGGGCCGGGCTGGGCGCGGCGACCGCGGACGGGCTCTACGCCGCGGTCGCGGCGGTCGGGGGCGCGGCGGTCGCCGGCCTGATCCGGCCGGTCGCGACCCCGTTGCGCTGGCTGGCCGCGGTGGTGCTGCTGGCTCTGGCGGTACGAACCGCGGTCGTCGCCTGGCGCCAGCACCGCGACCCGCAGCGGGCCGCCCGGGCCGACCGTGGCCTGGACACCCCCGGCCGCGCCTACCTGGCCCTGCTCGCCCTCACCCTGCTCAACCCCGCGACCGTGGTGTACTTCAGCGCGCTGGTCCTCGGCCGGCAGGCCGGCGCCCCTCGGTCCCCGGCGGCGTCGGTGGTCTTCGTGGCGGCGGCGTTCGTCGCGTCGGCGAGCTGGCAGCTGCTGCTGGCCGTGGGCGGCAGCGCGGTCGGCCGGTTCCTCACCGGCCCGCGCGGCCGGCTGGCCACCGCGCTGGTGTCCAGTGCGGTGATCACCGTGCTCGCGGTGGATACCATCTGATCATGCCGACCGCTCCGCGTGCGTTGCTGCTCGACTTCGGCGGGGTGCTCGTGGACGGTCCGGTGCCTCCGGGACCGGCCGCGCCGCTGGTACGGGAGGCGCTGACCGCGGCCGGTGTGCCGGTACCGGAGACGCTCGACGCGGACCTCACCGCCGGGTTGACCGCGTACGGGCACTGGCGCGAGGCGACCGTACGGCAGCCGGCGCCGGTCGAGGTCACCCACCGCGAGTTCTGGACCGGGTACGTCGCGGCCGACTGGCCGGTCGAGGCCCGTACCGTCGTCGCCGAGCGGGCCACCGAACTGTCCCGGGTGCTGACCCGGCTGGACGAACTGGAGTTGCGTCCCGGAACGGTGGAACTGCTCGCCGACGTAACTGGCCGGGGCGTCCCGATCGCGATCGTCAGCAACACGTTGTGCGGGGCCGCCCACCGCGACTTCCTCGCCGGTGCCGGGCTGGGGGAGCGGTTCGCCGTACAGCTCTACAGCGACGAGGCCGGGATCCGCAAACCGAATCCGGAGCTGATCCGGCGCGCGGCCAAGGCGGTCGGCGCGGTACCGGAGGAATGCTGGTACGTCGGGGACACCTGGTCGCGGGACGTCCGGTGTGGCCGGCGCGCGGGTGTGGGTACCACCGTGTTGATGCGGTCCTCGCGCAGCGGCGCCGAGGCGGTGCCGCCCGGCCTGTCCGCCGACCTCGAGGTCGCCGATCCCGTTGAGCTGCACGCCGCCCTGCGCGCGGCCTGGTCCGCAGCGCCCTCAGCGTCGTGAGCGGCCGGCCGGCGGCGGGTGGCGGGCGGTGGGTCGAGGTCGACCCGGACCGCCTGTCCCGCTGGCTCGCCGGCTTCGCCGAACGCCACGGTGGGTACGCCGTCGCCGCCGTTCCCGAGGGCCTGTCGTTGACGGCCGAGGACGGCACGGTCGCGCAGTGCCATGCCCCGCCCGGCGCTGCGGTGGCCGCCGACGTTCCCGCGTTCGTCGCGGCGGCAACCCAGCCCCGGCGGCTCGGGCTGCTCCTGGCCCGCCAGGGCGCCGTGGCGGTCGGGATCGCGTCCGGTGCCGCGTTGGAGGTGTCCAAAGTGGACAGTCGGTACGTGCAGGGCCGCACCGCGGCCGGCGGCTGGTCCCAGCAACGGTTCGCCCGCCGGCGGGGCAACCAGGCCAAG
>VAXX01000326.1 GCA_005885115.1 Actinomycetota bacterium
GCGGTCGCCGTGCCCGCTACGCCGGCCAAGGTCGTCTGTCCGGTCGCCATGCCAGATGAGGCGTCCGCGTTGATGAAGGCCAGGTGGTGTGGCGGCAAGGTCGAGGTGTCCGGCGACCTGTCCGAGACCATCGACGTGTGGGCCAATCCGAACGGGACGCTTACGGCCGAGGCGACCGAGGCACCGGAGCGGATCCACCGCGACGGCAAGTGGCTACCGGTCGACCTGACCCTGCAGGCCCAGCAGGATGGCTCGGTGGCGGCCAAGGCGCATCCGATCGGGTTGACCCTTTCCGGCGCCGCGGCCGGCGGGGACCACGACCTGGTATCGCTGGGCGCCGGTGACTCAGCGTTATCGGTGGACTGGACAGGTAAGCTCCCCGCGCCGATGCTGCTCGCTACGAGGGCGACCTACCCGGAGGTACGGCCGGGCATTGATCTTGTAGTTGAGGCGACCCGGACCGGGTTCGAGCAGTACATCGTGGTCAAGGACAAGGCCGCGGCCGCGCAGGTGGCCGAACTGAATCTGGCGCTGCACTCGGCGGCGCTCACGGTCTCCGCATCGTCGGACGGTGGGTTGGTCACCACCGACCGCGCCGGTAAGCGGGTGGGGCATTCGGCGGCGCCGTTGATGTGGGACGCCGCCGTGTCACCGAAGTCCGGTGACCACGTGCGGCAGATGGTGGTCGGGATGAAGGCGACCCCGGATGCCCGGACCAAGAGGACCAGCGTGCAGCTCACGCCGGATCCGGCGTTCTTCGACGACCCGAAGCTGCAGTACCCGGTGACGATCGATCCGTCATTCGACATCGCGTCGACGTTCTCCACGTTCGTGCAGACCGGATACACCACGGACCAGTCGACGTCGACGGATCTGAAGCTGGGTTACTCCGATGACGGCGGTTCGTGGGTGGCTCGCTCGTTCCTGCAGTGGCCGACCGCGCAGTTCGCGGGCAAGCAGATCCTGTCGGCGTCCCTGTCGTTGTGGGAGTACCACTCGTGGTCCTGCACTGCCGCGCGGTGGGACGTGTGGACCACCGGTGCCGCGTCGACCGCGACCCGCGACACCAACCAACCCGCGTGGAACTTCCTCGAGTCCTCCTCAACGCAGACCAAGGGGTACAGCTCGTCGTGCAACGACGGGTGGGTCAGCGCGGACGCGACGAGCTTCATCCAGCGGGCGGCCAACGCAAGCGCGTCCTCGGCGTGGATGGGGCTGCGGGCGTACAACGAGAGTGACCATCTGACCTGGAAGCGGTTCAACTCCCGCAACGCCGCCACGGCGCAGCCGAAGATCACGGTCAACTACAACTCGGTGCCGGTAGCATCGGGACAGGCCACCGACCCGGCCACGTCGGGTTGTGTCACCGGCTCGGGACGTCCATTCATCAGCTCGGCCACGCCCGCCTTGAAGGCCAACGTGTCCGACGGCGAGGGTACCCCGACCTCAGTCACGTTCGAGTGGTGGGCGGTCGGCGGCTCGACCGCGATCGGGTCGGCCACCCAGTCCAACGTCTCGTCCGGTGCCACCGCGAGCGCGACGGTACCGTCCGGGGCGTTCACCGAAGGCAACAGTTACCAGTGGCGGGTCAAAGCCTCCGACGGTACGGCGACATCCGCTTGGTCGTCGTGGTGTGAGTTCACCGTCGACACGACCGCACCCTCGGCGACTCCAGGTGTCTCCTCGGCGACGTTCCCGGACAGGACGTGGACCGGGGGCGCGCCGAGCTACTCGCTCTTCACGACCCCGCAGGCGTACGTCAACGGGACGACGAGCACGGGCCTGTCCGGGGACAGCGGCTCGGTGCACCTGACCATCCCGTTCACGTTCACCTACTTCGGCACGGCGTACACCGGGATCTGGGCCACCGTCGACGGCCGGCTCACCAGTGACGACGGACGGGACCAGAAGATCCTGCCGTTCGAGGACGACCTGTACATCGACGGCTCGGCGAGCGTACGTACGGCGACGATCGGCACCGCCCCGAACCGCCAGTTCGTCATCGACTACCACAACGTCTACCGCAATGCCGAACCGACGGAGCGGTTCAGCTTCGAGGCGTTGCTCGGGGAGAACGGCCAGATCACGTTCAACTACGACAGCCTGGACACCAGTGGGTCGAAGGGCGGGACCGCCAACGTCGGCCTCGGCGACGCCGCGTACTTCTACACCTGGTACTCCACGTGGTGGGCGAGCCTGACCAGCGGTACCGCCATCGTGTTCACGCCGAGCCCGTCCTCGGTCTACGACTACACGATGACCACCGCGGCCCGGACCTACACACCCGCCTCGACGGTGTTCAACCTGACCGGTGACGACGCGGTCGCCTCGATCACGCCGCCGTTCCAACTGCCCCTCTACGGGCAGAAGTACTCGTCGATGTGGGTGGACACCAACGGTCGGATCAGCGTGCAGAACAACCCGCCGTGGAACGGCGCGGGCTTCGATGT